>JAGRMX010000113.1 GCA_020441025.1 Leptospiraceae bacterium | reverse complement strand
CAAAAAGTAGAACTGGTCCAGCTGGTGCATCCGGAGAAAAGCGACCAGGTGCACGCGGCTATGCTCGGTCACGCGGAAGCGGTGTTGCAGCAATTGAAATTGCCGTATCGGGTGGTGCAGCTCTGCTCGGGGGACATGGGCGCCGCCGCCACAAAAACATTCGATATGGAAGTCTGGATGCCCGGCATGAATCGCTGGCTGGAAATTTCTTCCGTATCCAATTGTCGGGATTACCAGGCGCGCCGCGGTATGATTCGGTACAAAGGCAAAGAGAAAAAAGCCCGGGCGCAATTCGTGCATACGCTCAATGGTTCCGGTGTCGCCGCGGGACGTTGCATGATCGCCATCATGGAAAATTACCAGCAGGCCGACGGCAGCTTCGCCATTCCGGACGTATTGCAACCGTATTTGAGCCACTGACATTTTTGATCATCACCAATCCGATTGAAGGCGGCTTTATAATGACTTCTTCAGTTATAATAAAACCGCATGAACATATTCATATGCCGGCTTCTATAAGCAGGGTAGTTGTACTGTAACCTGAAATTCATCAGCGTCGATGCTTACATGCACATCGCCGCCGTTGGCGATGACGATTTTTTGGACTATGCTTAACCCCAATCCGGATCCATTGCCGGTGGCGTGCGGTCCGCGCTGAAACGGTTCCAGAATTTTTTGCGGATCGAGTTGTCCCGCGGTAGAAGGATTTATACTGTTTTGAAAGCATATCCGCAATACATTCCGATGTGCTTCGGCGGACAGCTGGAAGGCTCCGCCGGAGGCGGCATACTTCACGGCATTGTCCAACAGGTTTGTGAATATGGTATGCACGGACTCGGGTACCATTTTGACGCGGCATTTTATTGTATTGCTTTCGGAAACATCGCATTGGATTCCTTTTTGCGTGAAGATGGGACTGTATCGTTCGGCGTATTCCTTAATGATCCGATCAACGGCGATTACCTCGCGAGTCGCTTCTCCGAGCGCTATATCCAGACGTGAAAGATCCAGCACGCGACCGATCAACTCGTCCAGGATTTCTATTTCGGAATTGATGGTTTGCATGTGTCGCAATCGATCCGGTTCGGAGGGATTGCCCGCCAGAATTTCGCTGGAGACGCGTAAACGGGCTAACGGCGAACGCAACTCGTGGGAAACATGGGCGAATAAATCGCGCATACTACGGATCATGCGCTCCAGACGATCGGCCATATCATTGAAGCTGCGCGCCAGTTGTCCGATTTCATCCCGACTGCGCACTTTCGCGCGGGCCGACAGATCGCCGGAGGCGAAGCGGGCCGCCATCGCGCGCAATTCGGTGAGCGGTCGGGTCAGAATGCGCGATGCCGGATACAATAGAATGATAAACGCCAGAAAAAATCCGGCTACGAAGAAAGGCCAGTCCGACTCCGGACGAGGCGGAATACGGCGTCCGGCAAACATTAAATACTCGGCTCCTTCCGGTGTATGATAGGGCATAATAAAAACCACCAATCCATTATGACCGAACAGAGCAGCCGATCGATCCAGTGCGTAGTGCCGCCGATAATCGAGTTTTTCCAGCGGTTCCGTGCCCGAGTCCGCTACCACGCGCATGTGGCTGAAATCAATCGATGCGTTACGCTGTTTCCAGAAATCGTCCGTCGGTTCGAACAGGGATTCTAATTTTGCGGTGTGTTGTTGATTGCCGGAACGTCGCACGAACCAGATGCGGGCGGAATACAATTCGGCTAATTCCGTGGCGGCCTGTTGCAGACCCGCTTCCGTATTATTTTCCGGATGCTGCTGCTGTCGCAATTCAACGTAGGCCTGCAATAGACGCACCTGCGCGCGTACCAGGCGAGTCATTTCCTGGCGATGTTCGTGTTCGGAGTGCAGGCCTGTGAAAATAAATATGAGCATGCTGGAAAGAAACACCGCCAGTAAAAATGACAGGAAGATTTTGATGTACAGTCTGCTGATTCTCATTCCGGATCGTCCACAAACATGTAACCGGTTCCCCAGACGGTTTTTATAAATTCCCTTTCGGGAAAATGCTTTTTTAATACGGCTCTCAGCTTGCTGATGTGAACATCAATGCTGCGTTCAAATGCCATGAAGTCCTTGCCGCGCGTAAAATTCATCAGCTCATCGCGACTCAACGCTTGCTCGGGATGCAGCATCAACACTTCCAGCAGTTTACTTTCGGCGCCGGTCAATTCTTCCTGCGCGTTTGGAATGTACAGCATGCGATTGATGCGATCCAGTTCCAGTGACGGCGATGTAATGCGTCGATGAGCGGAGGCGCCTCCGGTTGAATTCACTTTTGCTCGCTCTTCTTCCATGCTCGTGCCAGTGCGCCTTAAAATCGCTTTGATTCGTGCTAACAACTCACGGGGATTGAATGGTTTGGGCAGATAATCGTCCGCGCCCATTTCCAGTCCGACAATCCGATCGGTTTCTTCACCGCGCGCGGTGAGCATGATAACCGGCAATTGCCTGGATTTGCGAATCTCCGCCAGCACTTCGAATCCGTCTCGCACCGGCAGCATCAAATCCAGGATTATGATGTCCGGTTGGTGTGTTTGTATGGCTTCCATCGCCGCGCGTCCGTCCAGGATTCCGGACACCTGATAGCCCTGACTCTGCAGATATTCTTTAAGCAGATTCTGTAACTTCTCATCATCATCGATTATAAGTATACTACCGTCCATTCAAGTTTCTCCGGATTGGGTTGGAATCTGTAAATTCACGTGTTTGCGCTTAACACTTTTTTACATTTGTTCACGGGGCCTTTATGGATTTTTGCGATGGGGACATACTTTTTCGGGGTGTGTATGCTACTATTTGTTCAGATAGCAAGGAGGTTCATAATGAACAAATCACATCTACGCATTTTCACAATACTCTCGATTGTTGCGGTCTCGGCTATTCTTTTCTCTTCCTGCCGACATCATCATCGACCGGATGCCGAGCATGCTCTGGGTCATCTGGATGATTACATGGAAGACCTGGAACTCAACGCTAATCAACAGCAACAGTATCAGGAAATTCGATCTCGAATCAAGGCGGATATGATCGCCGGCAAGTCGCATCGTGACGCGCTGATGGCGGAAATCGATGATGAATTTCAAAAAGCCGAACCCGACGTACGCGCACTGGCTACGAAAATCAAATCTCAAATGGATTCCCACGAATCGATTTTTAAGACCGCGCCGGACTACTTCGTTGAAATTTATGAGATTCTGGAACCAAACCAGAAGGCCAAAGTCAATGAAGATGTCCGCAGCCACATCAAGTGGTTTCGCGATTAAAACCCCTCGTTCATAACTTTCTCCGTACTTGCCGGGGTAATACCCCGGCATCTTTTTGCGGCGTACGCTCGACAATTTCCCGGTCGCTTCATAAATTGGTATGGTTTGGCCACGGGCTAAACAATTCCTATTTCCAGCTATCCGGGTGACCGAACCGGTCCGGCTGAATCATAAAACTATGCAAACAACTTTACAGGATCGTGTTTTTCATAATCGTTATGAGCTACGCGAAATGCTGGGCGAAGGAAGCATGGGCCAGGTGTTTCGGGTATGGGACCGCCAGGCCCGGGAAGACCGCGCCCTGAAATTGATCGATGTGCGCGATCGGCGCTTTCCGCTCGAATCGATATTACGTTTCCAGAATGAAGCGGAGACGGTGCGCAGTCTGCGTCATTCCGGTATTATTCGTTACATTGATTTTTTTAACGAAGACGATCTGTACGGCATGGTCATGGAATTCTTGCCCGGTTGGCCGACGCTGCGGGAAGTGCTGGATGACAACGGACCGCTGGCTCATCAACAGGCGGTCCGGGTTTTGCATCTCATCGCCGAGGCCATGTACAGCGTCCACGAAAAAGGTCTGGTGCATCATGATTTAAAATCGGCCAATATTTTATTCAATGATCAGAGTGATTATCAGGTTAAAGTGCTGGATTTCGGATTGTCACATTTGGTCGGAGCGCAGGGCGATCGTATGGCCGGGACCCTGGCATATATGGCGCCCGAGTTGACCGGCATGTTGAATAAGATTATCGATCATCGTGCCGATTTGTATTCGCTGGGTATTTTATTATTCGAAATGCTCACCGGGCAATTGCCTTTTCAGGCGAACGACCCCGCCATCTTAATACACCAACACGTCGCCAGCCGTCCGCCGCGACCGGCCGAGTTGGACGTGGAGATCCCCAGCGCTTTAGAAGCGATTTTGTTTAAGTTACTGAGTAAAGACCCGGAAGACCGCTATCGCACAACCCAGGGATTGCTGAAAGATCTGGATCGTTATCGCCGCCTGTGTACCGAGAAAGATGCGGATGCCATGAACGGTTTTCAGCCGGGGGAGGACGACCACTGGGACAGCCTGCCGCGGGAAAATCCGTTTATCAATCGTACGCGCGAAATCAATCACATTCAGGAGATCATCGCCGAAAGTACCGAATCCGGTCGATCGGCGTTGATTTTATTGGAAGGCGCCAGAGGCATCGGTAAGACTCGACTGATGAATGCGATTCACGATCGGAGCAAGGTTGAAGATGGCATTGTATGGTTCCATTCTCCGCGCAACGAAGTTTCGGATATTCATTATAAAGCGCTGAGTTCTTTGTTTCGCAACATCATTCAATTTTTAAAATCCAAACCTGCCGAAGAGCAGACTAAATTGGTGCAATTTTTAAAAAAGACGTTCGGCCGACGCTTTGCGTTGGTGCTGGAGTTGGTGCCGGAGATGAGTAACTGGTTGGAGCAGACGGATTCGACCACAGCGACGCAAAACTGGCAGGCGGAAGATTACCTGTCGATTTATGCCGCGTACATTCGCATTGTGGCCGAGTATCAGAAACGGTTGATAGTATTTATTGATGACTTTTCCAATGTAGAAACCAGTTCCGCGAAGGTGTTACTGGAAGCCAATTCGAAACTGAAGCGCAGTCCGGTGACATTCGTTTTTGCGTACAATCATGCCCGTCTTTCGGATGTTCAGAAGGACCTGCTGGCGGAGTATGAAGATGCGAAAGGTGTCCACCGTGTTTATCTGGAATCATTGGGCGAAGCCGATTGTGCCGCGCTGGTGCAGGAACTATTCTCCGGTAAACTGGACCAGGCGGCTCGTTTAATCGAGCCGTTGTACAGCGCCTGTGGAGGAAATCCCGCCATATTGCGTCAGATTATACAAAGTCTGGTGGATGCCCGGTTGATTTTCTATCGCGACGCGCGCTGGCAATACCGATACGCGGAGGTACTGGAGCGTATCAAACAATGGGACATGCATTCTACCGGGGATCTGTTGCGAAACTATACGGCCCGGGACGTACATATACTGCGACTGGGATCGGTATTCGAACGGGCCTTCACTCTGGACGCGCTGAAAACGCTCTGTGAACAGATTCCGTTTCAGGCGCAAGATGAGACTGATAGCGCGGCAAACTCCGCCGAAGAAGCACGCAATACTTTATTAACGGTGCTGGACCGTGCACTGCTGGATTCGTTGCTGGCGGTCGACTCCCGTCGTCTGTATTCCTTTCGCGATTACGGGCTGAAAGCCAGTCTGCGTCGCGATCTGCCATCAGATATACGCATGCGCGCGCATGGTCTTATCGCTCATTTTCTGGAAGGGAATGTACTGCCGGATTCACCCGAGGCTATTTACGATATTGCCTACCATCGTGAGCAGTCCGGAGATTTTCAGGCGACCTTTCATGATTATGTTAATGCGGCCCGCTTAACCGACAACGGCGCTTTTACCAACAGCCAGGCGATGGTGTATTATGATCTGGCGGTCAAAACCCTGGATCAACTGCCCGAGGAAGCGGTGGATGCGGAAACTCAATTTCGCATTCGGTACGCGGCCCTGCGGCATGAAAGCATTCAACATCCGCGCCGACGTTCTCTTGTGGAAAAAGCCGAGCGGATGGAACGCTGGGTAGGTCACAACAAAGCACATCGATTGCAACTCCTGGCAATTCGGGCCAATCTTAATTTTATCAACGGGAATAAAGAGGAAATGTTCCGACTCGGCGAAGAGCTGTTGGCATTGGGCTCCGAACCGGATGATTTTCCGTATGTTGTGGAGACGTACATCCAGTTGGCCACGGTTCCCAGTCATAAGACGTATGCCGAGCGGGCCGAATTATTAAAAAACGGCATCGAAATGGCGCTGGAATTAAAGCGATTGGATTTGATGTCCGTCGCGTTGACCATCGGCGTGAACATGCTGTGCTATCTCACGCGCTTCAAGGAAGCGGAGGATTTGATCAACAGCGTGAGTCGACGTATTCGCATGAACAAAGGCGAAGCTTTGTTCGGCAAGGTTATCGAGGTTTTTCCCCGTGCTATTCTGGCTGCGGAAAAAGGCGATTTTGAAGCATTTCATAATACTACCCGTCACATTGATACCGAGATATATGAAATAGGCCATACGGCCCGACGCATGCTGATGTCGCATATTGCGAGAACATATACCATGGTCGGTCAGATCAGTGAAGCATTACAGCTCTTTGATAAACTACTCAACACGGATGAAGATACTACTCAGCAGGGTGAACGCGCACTGGCGTTGCATGGTCGAACGTTGCTTGCGTTTCGCATGAACGATCCGGAAGGCGCGCTGGAGTACATTGAGCAGGCCATGCACCATCTGCAAGCGCGACCGGATGCGTATATGGAGGGGCTGTTTTCCGTGCTGGCTGCCCGGGCGTATATGGATCTGGAGCAATCGGAAGAAGCATTGCTACATCTGGAAAAAGCGCAGGCCGTGGCAGATAAGCTCGATTCCGCTCTGCTCAATTTGCACCTTGATTTCTTTCGGGCCCGCGCGGCGTTTCTGGAACAACGCGATGATGCCGGTCGGCGGCAAGGTGAGGATGTTCTGCAACGCATGTTTAACGCCGGCGTCACCGGTTGGTATGAATACTATCGCCAGGATTTTCGCAACTGGGATCGGATGGGCACCGACTCCTCGTCTTCATCGTATGTCGGCAGCAATGAAAATCGTGAACTCATCCAGCTCATGCAAATCAATCGTAAGATTACCTCCACCCTGGAGCCGGATCAACTGTTGAGTGAAGTGCTGGACGGCGCCATGAAATTGACCGGCGCGCAACACGGTTATCTGTTCACCTGCGAGAGTCATTTGCAGGAGAGCATGGACGCGCCGGGGCATGCAGACGCACAGAAAGATGCCGATCTATTGAATGACACGCCTGATGAGCCCGCGATCGGAGCACGATTGTTGGAGACGGATACTTCAATTATTTCGGATTCTCCGAACGACTCCCACTCGTTTCAGGCTAAAGCGCACGTTTTAAAACTGGCCCGGGATTCACGCGGGAAGACGATACCCGAATCGGATTACATTTACAGCACGGCCATTCTGGATGAAGTTCTGCTTTCGCGCAAAGCCGTCATCACGCGGGACGCTCGTCGCGAACGCCGCTGGGAACATTCCGATAGCGTATCGCGTTTTGCGCTGCGTTCGGTGCTCAGCGTACCGATTGTGCTGCGCAATCGAAATCTGGGTATTCTGTATCTGGACAATCACGAAGCCAGTTCGGTATTCAGCCTGCGCGACCGGGAGATGGTGGAAAACTTCGCCACTCAGGTGGCCATCGCCATGAACAACGCACAGGTTTTTGAACGAGAGAAGGCGGCCCGTCAACAAACCGAAGAGACGCTGAAAATATTCGAACGTTTTGTACCGCGTAAGTTTACCGAACGTTTCGCCGAAGGACATGTGGAGTTGTTAAAAACCGGTCTGTCCCGTCAGGATCGATTGGCCATTCTGTTTTCCGATCTACGCGATTTTACTTCCCTGGCGGAAAGCATGACCCCCGGCGAAACATTTCTATTATTGAATGATTATCTGAACGCCATGGACGCGCCCATTCGACGCAATCGCGGTTTTGTGGATAAGTTTATGGGCGACGCAATTATGGCGCTCTTCGACGGCGCGCCACTCACCGCCGTGCATGCCGCATTGGAGATGCTGGAAGAGTTGAAACGCTTTAACGAACACCGCCGCAAATCGAACTTACGTGAATTGAAGTCCGGAATCGGTATAAATTCCGGTGAGGTGATGCTGGGAGTAATCGGTTCGGCGGAAAGGATGGATACCACCGTTATGGGCGACGTGGTCAATACCGCCGCGCGGATTGAATCGCTGACCAAGGTGTATGGCGCCAATTTGTTGATCGGGGAAGACACGTATCAGGGCATTAAAGGTGAAACGGAATTGTATGTGCGATTGGTCGATCGGGTGCAGGTGAAGGGTAAAGATCGTAAGACCGACATTTATGAAGTGTTCAATCAGGATTCGGATGCAATCATTGAAAATAAGATGAAATTCAGGCACGTGTTCGAGCAGGCTTTTGAATTATATACTCAGGCCGAATGGCAGAAGGCGGAAGAAGCTTTTATAAATTATCAACGTATGTTCCCGGAAGATCCTGTGGTGTTGCCCTTTCTGGACCGCTGTCGAATTTTTCAGACCCTGCCGCCGGAAGATTGGACCGGCGTATATCGATTGGACAGCAAGTGATGCGCCTTAGAACTCATCTCATAACCGCACGGAGGCGGTTATGAGACGGCTTATTATTAAAACAGATTCAACTGAGTGGGCTTGGTGATTTCATCAAATCCGGTATTCAAAGCGCCCAGCACCGTGTCGGCAATCGGCTTCAGCTGATGCTCAATATAGTATTCATAGTCTATGTTGGCGGGATTCAACTGGACCGGAATGGGACCGTCATGCGTCATCAGGTAACGCACTTCGCGAACGGGTCTGTCCAGCAGTTTCGCGGCGCGTACATGTTGGGGAACATTTTTGACGTACTCTTTTACGTCTTTACGCAACCGTTTGCGATAGATTAACTTTTCATTATATTGTCCGTCTTTTAACGCCTGAACGAAAG
>JAGRMX010000112.1 GCA_020441025.1 Leptospiraceae bacterium | reverse complement strand
TACCATTCTGTACCAACGCAATACGGGCGGCCCATTGCCCGAAACCATCGCCTGGGACGGTCGCCTGGCCGATGATTCCGTCGCGTCCGACGGTCGTTATTTTCTGCGACTCACCGCCTTTACGGCGGGCACCACGGTTCAGTCGCCATTGCGTCCGGTGTTCATCGATGTCGCTCAACCGGATGTAAGCCTGGGTGTTTCCAATGATGAATTCACTCCGGACGAGGACATGGAAGCAGATGAACTGGGTATTCGATTTAATTTTAACGACGCGTCCGGCATTCAACAGTGGCGACTGGCCGTTTATCTGATTCCGGATATTGCCGAGAATGAAGGCGCAGCGGAACGCTTCGAACGCTTGAGTAGATTGTACAGCGGACAACAAATTGTCCCGACCGCGTTTGCCTGGAACGGCGTCGCGGATGACGGCGAGCTTACCGAAAGCGGAGAAAAATACATACTGGCTTACGAAGTGCGGGATCGGGCGGGCAATACGCGTCGCGGTGAAACCGACATCATCGAAACCGGTATTATGATGCGCCCGCTGGAAGCCGGTGGCTCAGATCTGGTAACGCGTTTGCCCCTGCAGGGTTATTTTGATCGTAACGGACGACTGACCGACAATGGTGAGGATATACTCGACGATTATCTGAATCGTTTACGACGCTATGGAAGCTATCAATTGTATATCGAATGCCACTCCTCGGTGCCCGGTCGCGAGGAACACAACCTGCTGAAATCCGAACAAAGAGCGCGCAGTGTATATGATTACTTCATTGAGAATGATATCAACCCGGAGCGTATGTTATACCGCGGTCTGGGTGAATCTGAATTCCTGTTTGAAGGCGATTCGGATTTTGAACATTATCGTAACGAACGTATTCAAATCCGTCTGTTGATTCAACAGGATGCGGAAGTGCAGCCCTGATCATTTTTAATTGCGCTCACGCACCGAATCAGCCATACTCAGCTTATGCTACATATAGCGCGCTTAAATTACACCATAGCATGCTTGAAAGACCACGGCGCACGGTACGCAAGACTGTTAGCGCTGATGGCCGCCATAGGGCTGCCGGTTATCAACGCTTCGCAAACGCGATTATACGCCGATACCGCATTCAGCTTTCGCAAATATTTTGATTTAAACTCCGGCGCACATTTCCACATCATCGGTTCCAGCGGATTCTCTACCGATCGGATAATCGGGCAGGGACAGGTGCTACAGCTGGATGACCGCAATTTGCATTTACGATTTAACAGCACGGTACCATCGGTTAATATTCACGCCGACGTGCGCCTGCGTTTCATCAAACGCGAACAGGGCAAGATTCATCTGGACTTAGTATATAAAGGCAACGTGCGAGGCACGCCGGAAGAATCGCGTGAGATCGTACTGGCGGACGCGTTTCTGGCGGATAATGGCTATCTTTCGTTTTATTATCTGAATCGCGCGCATTTCATTCAGGCTTCCATCACTTCCGCCGGAGTGAATAAGTTCGTCACCGATTGGGGCGGCTCGCGCATCGAAGCAACGTCGCCATAGTACCTGATAAAATGCGATGTTTATCGTTTACGAGCGGTTCGGGCGGCTTTTTTCTTCATGGTCGATGAACGCTGCGCCTTGGAAGCTGATTTCTTTGCGTTCGGGGAAACCGAAGATCGGGTTGCGGTTTTTTTATCGGCCTTGAAATGCTTACGCACCGTACGCACAATCTCCGCCGCCGTCAGGCGATAGTGACGAATCAATTCATCCGCATCGCCGCTCTGTCCGAAACGATCCTGCATACCGACGCGCTGAATGAGCACAGGTTCTTTGCCGGTAACCACCTCGGCTACCGCCGACCCCAGTCCACCGACCACATTGTGCTCTTCCGCCGTAATGATCAGTCCGGTTTTGCGGGCATATTTCAGAATAGCGGCGCTATCAATCGGCTTGATGGAAGCCATATTCAAAACAGCCGCATCAATTCCCTGACGTGCCAGGATTTCCGCCGCTTCATCCGCCGCCGCCACCATAATGCCACAGGCAATGATGGTAACATCGCCGCCGTCGCGTCGCACTTCGGCCTTACCCGGCTTAAACTGATAATTCTTTTTATGTGCAAGCACCGGAACAGATGATCGCCCCAGGCGTACATAACACGGGCCCTTCAGGTCGGCAACGGCGCGAATCACCTGTTCGGTTTCGGGATAATCGGAGGGAACAATTACAGTCATGTCGGGAATGACCCGCATGAGTGCTATATCTTCCAGCATCTGGTGGCTGGCGCCGTCTTCACCCACGGTAACACCGGCATGGGTGGCGACCAGCTTCACATTCAATCCGGGATAAGCGACCGTATTGCGGACAATCTCCCACGCTCGACCGGAGAGAAACATGGCAAAGCTGGAGGCAAAGGGCAACTGACCGGCCTGCGCGAATCCGGCGGACATACCCACCAGGTTTTGCTCGGCAACACCCACGTTAAAAAAACGTTCCGGAAATTGTTTCGCGAATTTATTCGTCTTGGTGGAGCCGGATAGATCCGCATCCAGTACGACTATTTCCGGACGTTCCGCACCCAGCGCCAGCAGGGTATCTCCGTATGCGTCTCGTGTTGCCTTTTTTTCCACGCAGCGCCAGCTTTACGCAATCAGGACTTCAGTGCGTCCGCTTTATCGGTGCGCTCCCAGGTGAAGGTATTCCCTTCACGACCGAAGTGACCGTATGCGGCTGTTTCGCGGTAACGACGATTGGTGTCCAGCAATTGCAAAGTGCGCACAATCCCCGACGGAGTAAAATCGAAGTTAGCCCGCAAACGCTTTGAAATCTCTTCTTCAGAAACCTTGCCGGTGCCGAATGTGTCTACATGCACCGATACCGGCTCGGGATAACCGATTGCATACGATAATTGCAGTTCGCAACGCTCCGCCAGTCCGGCCGCCACTACATTCTTGGCGGCGTAGCGCGCCATGTAAGCGGCGCTACGGTCGACTTTGGATGGATCTTTGCCGGAGAAAGCGCCGCCGCCGTGACGACCATAACCGCCGTACGTATCCACAATGATTTTACGACCGGTCAAACCACAATCGCCATGCGGGCCGCCCACTACGAATTTACCGGTGGGATTGATCAGATAGCGAGTATTGTTCAAGAATTCCGCCGGAATGATTTTCTTTACAACGTTCTCCACGACCAATTCTTCCAGCTGTTCCATGGTCAAATTGTCGCGATGCTGGGTGGAAATTACCACCGTGTCGACGCGATGCGGCTTGCCGTTTCTATATTCCACGGATACCTGCGACTTGGAATCGGGCAGAATGTCTTTCAGCGTTCCATTGTGGCGCAGTTCGGCCAGGTACTGAACAAGCTTATGCGATAGACTGATGGGCAGCGGCATCAATTCCGGAGTTTCATTAATGGCAAACCCGAACATGAGTCCCTGATCACCGGCACCCTGTTGTTCGTATTTTCCGGCGCCTTCAGTTACACCCTGAGAAATATCCGGCGACTGTTCATGAACGCGCACGTCCACTTTGGCCGTGGCGGCATTGAAACCAATGTCGTCATGCGTATAACCGATATCGGAACATACCTGCCGCGCGATTTTTTCATAATCAACATGATGCTTGGATGTAATTTCACCCGCCACACAAATGAAATCTGTGGTTACGAGCGTCTCGCAGGCGACCCGGCTTTGTGTGTCGCCGTCAAAATGCGCATCCAGGATAGCGTCGGATACTTGATCGCAAATTTTGTCCGGATGTCCCTCGGATACGGATTCGGAAGTAAAAATAAAATCTGTTTGTGCCATAATGAATCAATTCCCTGATATATATTGAGATATGTTGGTTTGCTGTTGCAAAAACGGTATAAAGTAGATAGGATAGGATTCCCGGAGGGCTTATATCGTCAACGAAAATGGATGCGCCTGTAAATGGTAACTTTCCGGCATTCGGGTTGGCATACTCGAAACCTGAGCGTATTCAGTTTCCCTGTATAAACAACACTATTACTTCATCTGGATCGGGTAGACCGTGAACCAATCGGACGGCCTCTCCGGATCGGGTTAATACGGCTTCCTGCGCTGAATGAGATGAATGAGATGAATTATATACAATCGTAATTATATATGCGGATTTAAAATGGAGCGCTTCATGAGATATAAGAACAACTGGAGGCAAATTGTGCGAATTGGAATAATGCTTTCCGTGCTTGGCCAGAGCCTGCATTGCAGTGGCTATTTGATCCGGGCGGGCTACGGACAGATGGAGATTCTCTGGAATCGTCGTCCCATAGCGGAAGTACTCAAAGATGACAATACACCGGTCGAAATCCAAAAACGTCTGGAACATGTGGAAAGGGTGCGCGCGTTTGCGGCCGAGCGCCTGGGTCTGGACGTCCGGGAAACCTATACCACCTATACGGATATTAACCGGGAAGCAGCCGCCTGGAATGTGAGCGCCTCGCGACCGCTGGCATTCCAACCAAAAACCTGGTGGTTCCCGATTGTCGGCACGGTACCGTATCTGGGTTTTTTCGATCGGCCGCGGGCCGAAGCGGAAGCCGAGAGCCTGCGACAGGATGGCTGGGATGTAATTGTATCCGACGTGGCCGCCTACTCTACGTTGGGATGGTTCAACGATCCGTTGCTCAGTTCCCAGATGAGCTATTCGGAAAGCTATCTGACGTCCCTGGTCATTCATGAATCGGCTCACGCCACCATCTGGTTTCCGGGCGACGTCTCGTTTAATGAATCGTTTGCTTCTTTTGTAGAGCGTGAAGGCGCTCGACAATTCGATCGCGAAACGTTCGGACCCGACAGCGCCGAACTACTTAACAGGATTCGTTACTATTCGGAAGCAAAACAGTTATCCGATGTATTTCATCGCTATGCGTTGAAATTACAGGAATTATACAATTCCGACAGGACTGATTCTGAAAAAACAATCGGCAAGTCCGAATTGATCGCGGAATTTCAATCGGAATTGAAAGCACTGCAGAATGAATTCAAAATCATAAACACGGCCGCTCTCGCTGAGAAAAAGTTCAATAATGCGCATTTTTTATCACACTTGCGATATGAATCCGGACAGGAGTACTTTCAATTGCGCTTTGATGAATGCAACGCGGACTGGACCTGCTTTTTCAAACGGATGCGCGAGTTGAACGACCTCAGTGCGGAAGAACGGCGCGCGCTTTTAAACATCCCATAAGTGCGGGTTGTAAACACAAACTTACTTACAAAATTTTAACACAGAAAAGCCGCATTGAAAGCGTCTTATTAATTGAAATTAACAAATAACGTTTAGTTGTTGTTAATTATCCGGATACGCATACGGCACACAACGCGCCCGCGTAATTTAATTTGAGAAAAATTCTGACAATATAATTGAGAACCTGTTTCATTAAAGGAATGGAATCAACATGTGAAGCAATCCTGGTGATCGCATTCCTTTAAGAATCTTTTGACAGGGAGTATCGCCCGGCATTCGGAGAATGATTCGGAACATCGACTCCACAGTTTTGAAATCGGTTCGGCATTGAAGGCAAATCAATTGAAACATACGACAAAAACCAACGGCAAACCTACCGCGCAGGATATTCTCCTCATTATGGGCGCAGTGCATCGCGGATCGATGGATATGATCCGTGATTCTCTCCCCGGGAAAGATCGACATTCCGCGCTGGCTTTGTCCATACTCAAGTTCGTGGACAAGCAGCCGGGCATCTCTCAGGGAGAGCTGGGACGCATTCTCAGAAGAGACGCCATGACCATGAGCCAGGCAGTCCGCGCGCTGCAATCCGCGGGGCTGGTACTCAGTCAGGCCGACAGCGAGGACAAACGCGTCAAGCGCCTGAACACTACGCGTAAAGGGAAAACCCTGAGTGGGGCGATTAAGAGCAGCGAAAACAAGATTCTCTCGGGCTTATCCCGTAGCTGGGGCAAGAATCGAATGAACCAGTTCGCCAGAGATATGGCGGAATTCAACGAGTACCTGTCTTCGTTTTCCAACTGATCGAATGATGCAGGCGCGTGCGATACGGGGCCACTGGACTCTCAGGGCTCACAGAGACACCACAAGATAATTGCACCGCCTGCGACGAAAGCTGCCTCGAATCAATCTGTGGGAGCGCTTCAGAGGGTGGACGCGCTGCGCCAGTCGCGGATGGAATTCGATTATATCTTCAATTTCATCATAAAAAAGCCCCAGGATCGAGCTGGATATACCGCGACCGGTGTCGTCCGACGTGGAATGCACCGGTTCAACCACCATCATGTGCACCGGCGTATCCGGAAACCAGAGATGGCCGGGCTCGGGAAAGACCGGTAAAACCAAACTACCGTGTCGTTCCCGATAATGTCGCATGGGATCGGCGTGATGAATATTAAATCGCATGCGCCCGCGCACCACAAAGTGCATGTTTCCCAGACGATACAGTACCAACTGATGCTCACCAACCAATCCGGGCTTCAGCACTTTGCGACGGGGTGCAAATCGGGCCCGATAACGCAGGCGGCGGGGTGAAATGCGGCCCAACGACCGCAAACGGTCGTGCATGACTTCAATCAACTCCGGGTCCAGTGGATTCTGTCGACCGGCCTCCCGCACCAACGCCTGAAAACGCATGGTCTGCTCCGCCAGGTACGCATGGGCCTCGCGGCCGAGTTGCACCAGACTGGCGGCATGTGCGCTTAATTGTCGCATACCGTCTACGGTCTGTCGCTCCCCCAACTCGAGAGATTGCAGGTCCCGTTGCAGAGTTCCCACCAGAGATTGTAAATCGGGTGTCAGGTCGCGCGTACCTGTCGCGGATTCGTCTATCTTTTGAATACTCATGTTCTTTTAAGAATGCCTGGGCGTATGGCCGGATGATCGCCGAATGGAACGACATGCGAGGCATTTTATCCCGCGATACAATTGTCGGCCAATCGGGTGCTATATATTGAGGCACGGTTTGGCGGACATAGCAAGTCCGGTTCAAATGGCACCCGTAGTCCGTACATAAGAGCAAGCTACCGCCCGTTATCCGCGAGTATCTATTGCCGGCGCGTACATAAAAAAAGCTCCGCGTTTCCGCGGAGCCGGAGATCAAGAGGTGAAATGTAAAACCATGCCGTTAATAAAACTGCTGAAATACGGCTGTTTCCTATTCAGCAGCTATCAAAGAAATGTGATCATTGCGCATTAGCGGCGCGTTCTTTGTCACTCAGACTCTTTAAGAACGCTACTATCGATTCGCGCTCAGCATCGCTCAGTTTTTTACCCAGCTGAATCCAGGCCATTTCCTGCACAGCCTCATCCAGAGTAGCCATTTTGCCATCGTGAAAATACGGAGCGGTAAGCGCCACATTCCGGAGCGAAGGCACCTTAAACACATAGCGATCACTTTCGGCTCCGGTAACTTCAAAGCGACCCTGATCCGCCTGATTGCGATAGGGGTTTACCAGGCCGGATTTTTGATACATGTGCCCGCCCAGCAATGGTCCGCTATGGCAGGTAGTGCATCCGGTGCTCATGAACAATTGCAGTCCTTCTTTTTCCTGCTCGGTCAGAGCCGCATCGTCGCCGTTTTGAAAATCGTCAAAACGGTCGCTTGTAATCAATGTTCGTTCGAACGCGGCGATGGCCCGTGCTATGTTATCGTATGTTACCGGATCCGATTCGTCCGGGAAAGCCTGCGCGAATAATTCCTGATACTCCGCAATGCCTTTGATTTTGGCGACCACATCCGCCTCACTCTTCATGGCCATTTCCACGGGATTCAATACGGGTCCTTTGGCCTGCTCGGCCAGATCCTTTGCGCGACCATCCCAGAATTGAGCCAGGTGGAACCCGGCATTCAAAACGGTCGGAGCGTTCCGTCCGCCCTTGTCTCCAAACGCGCCGTTGGAAACCGGCAGGTTATCCACCCCGCCACCATTCACATTATGACAGGAGTTACATGATTGGCTATCATTCGCGGATAAACCGTTTTCATGATACAATTTCTCACCCAGGATTACCAGTGCGTCGGTATCATTTTCCGCGCCGGGCATAACTTCGGGAATGGTACCAAAAGTAAGGTTGGCCTGTTTCATCAGTTCCGTTTTTTCCGGCTTGCATTGGGAAACTGTAAATGCCGTCACAATCGCCAGAAGAGGAACAATAGTTTTGCGCAAATAATTCATATACACTCTCTCGATAAAGTTGATTAAAAATCCAGGAATTCCAGAATGGATTGCTTTAGATTCGGTACAGCAATTTAAAAGTGGGATAGTCGTCAATCAGAATGAATTTCAACTGTATGAATTCGGGACCGGGTGAAATATACTGAGAATTGATTTCAGTCTCGGTTGGGGATTTTTAATTCACGAAAGTAGAGCAAGCGGCGGGGAGCGCAGCAGGACAGTTGCCTGTAAGTCGAAGTTCTCGCCCTGATCGCCGAAGCGGCATTGCTCTGGAAAGAAAGCGGCTCGTGAACTAATGAGCGCCCAGTCGAACAGTGAATCGCTGCGGTCCCTTGATCGCTTGTGCATCAGTTACAGGCCGAATGCATTACATGATAGGTGCCGCCATCGCCCACGGCCACAAAGCGGCCGTTCCCATAGGCAACGGCGCGCCAACCACCACTTACACCGCGTTGAACCGACCACGTTGCACCGTCCGTAGAGGTCATAACCCGATTGGTGCCACTTGGTGATAGAGCGACAAATACGCCATTGCCGTAAGTTATCGCGCGCCACACGTTAAGCTCCGGAGCCGTGGCGGTAGTCCAGGTGGCACCGGTGGGGGAAGTCATGATGCGATTGGAACCCGTATTGTTAACGGCGACGAACAACCCGTTTCCATAGGCGATGTCATCCCATGAACTGCCTTCGGCGGACATATGCGCCGACCACGCGCTGCCATCAGTCGATCTCATGACTCTGTTTGTACCTGACTGTCCAAGAGCCAC
>JAGRMX010000111.1 GCA_020441025.1 Leptospiraceae bacterium | reverse complement strand
CCAGATCGTAGTACGTGAGCACTACGGGTACATGACGATTCAAGCCGGGTGGAATCACCTGTTGTGACCCCCAGAAAACGTCATACCGATGACGGCGCAGATTTAACGGCAGGGTGGCATTGAACCACAGTCCGGCTCGCCGGGCACTCCAGCCCTCACCCTGTATCCATTGCACATTCGGCATCCGAAGAATTTCGGCAAAATCGGGATGCCAGGCCCGGCTGGCATAAACTTCAAAATGAAAACGATCGGGCTCCGGAAAGTATTTTAGAATACGGGAAATGACCCGCGACACGCCGGATAGAGGGGCCGTCAGCGGTCGTCCGTCCAGCGCGACATGAATCTTACCGGATCGACGCAGGGCCGCACTCACTGTTCTGCCTGATGCTCCGAAGGCGGGGATGGTTGTGCCGACTGCGGGGCGCCATCTGTTGAAGGCCCATGCGAAGCATGGTGCCCCCGGTGTTGTCCGCGTCCATGGGAACCGTGTCCGTGACCTCCGCCATGACCGCCGTGCGGTTTCCGATGATTCATGCGGGCAGGAAAGATGGACGTAGCCGAATGTTTGTACACCAGTGTCTTGTTTTTGTCTGTTTCCAGCAGAATGGTGAACATATCATGCGCCAGCACGCGACCTTTGATGTGCACACCATTCTTGAGGTACACGGTAATCGGTCGATTTCGCTTCGTGGCTGTTTCCAGGATCCGATCCTGGTAGACTCGCTGCGGCGCATTGGGCATACTCGGAGAGAATCGCACCCCGGGCGGGAACACAATCATTTTTTCAATCGTAGGAATGGCGTGGCTGAATGTCGTTGCGGTCCAGATAATCCAGCACCTGTCGTACCAGATGGGAATTACCGGCCACCATACCGATGCTGGTGGTCACGCGCTGATTATAAACGACCGGTCGGCGCTCCAGCAATTCAATCACCCGGGAGTCATTGATTCCATGCACCAGGGCGGTGCCGCCGCAGGTATCCCATTCATTCTTGGGACGCAGGCTTACTATTAAATCGCCTTCATCACAGGCCAGCAGCGCCAGTTTGCGGGCTACCGATCCGGTGGGAATCAATTCAAAATCGTCCTCGAATCCTTCGAACAAGCCCGCCCGGTGCTCGGATCGACTTACCAGTAAGCGCGTGCCTTTGAGCTGAAAAGCGCGGGTTCGTCCCAGCAGGGCATGCTCGGACTCCACATATTCTTCCACTCGATAATCCAGCCAGGCCGATTGTGGATCTTCCATTTCTTCAGGAGAAGGACGGGTGTTTTCGAATTGAGGCGGAGTGCGGTATTCAAAGCGCCGCACGCCCAGGCCGGGGCCACCGACGACAATGCGATTGACCGCCGGCAGAGCGATGCCGCCCAGTACCGGAACACCGTTATCTACCAGTCCCACGGAAATAGAAAATTCCGGCAGGCCTTCCACAAACTCGCGCGTACCGTCTATGGGATCTACAATCCAGATGCGACGCATACCCAGTCGATCCAGATTATCGTGATTCTCTTCGGATAACCAGCCGGCACCTTCGTCGATTTTGCCCAGTTCCCGGCGCAGAATGCGATTGGCGATCAGATCCGCGGTAGTTAGCGGACCGGCATCGCCTTTGCTGGTTACTTCAAAATTGCGGTTTTTAAACAACGCCGCGGCGGGCAGAGACGCCCGCATGAGAGCGTCTCGCAAAGGATGGATGAGATTACTGAGCACGCCTGTTAATCAATTCTGTGTGTTGCCACCTGTGCCGCCGGTGGAGCTATTCACATTCAAATCCTCTTCAATGATGAGGAATTTTTCGTTATAGGGTCGCTGAATAAAATAGCGCGGATCGCGCGAATAGTCAAAGCGTACGATGTATTCTTTGTATTTAACGAAAAAGATTCGATCCGAAGTAGGATTCTCATAATAGATATTTTCCGCCGAGATGCCTTCCAGGATGGTTTCTTTCTCATCATAGAAGCGCCGCATGATGGCTGAACGCATGGCGTTCAGCAGATTATTTTCCAGAGTCTCTTTCAGCAGTTCGGGACTGCGTTGCTTGTTTCGGATAGCCTCTTCTACCGCACGAAATTCGGCCATTACACCTTCCTGCGGACCGGCCACAACCGGCACGGAAACCGCCAGTAACAGAATCGATAAAAGTATTGTACGAATGGATCTCATGAATGCACCCTGGTATAACCTGTTCTCTTTTACGGCATACGGTCGCCCCGGATTTAGTGGCGCCGCCCTCTTTTTCGCCTGATCCGACGCTTTTTTCAGTGATTTCCGCCCGCCGATGATTCGCAAGCGATTTCCCTGCTGATCCGGCGACCGGGCGCCTTACGGATTCGGGCGAATCGCCTTATAACCGTTTTCCGGAGATTGACCGCTTCTTAATTATGAAATACGCCGTAGCGGCGTGTAGGCCGCCAGAAAATAGCGCTCCCGATCGTCTTCCGCGTCGAATACTACCGCCAGCTTTTCTCCGGCCACGGTCCTCTCAACCGCGGCAATGGTTCCCAAACCGTATTTGGGATGCTCAATGCGTTCTCCATCACGATAACTTTCAGTGCGTTGCGATCGGTCCACCTGCCAGCGAATACCGCCCACACCGTTGCCGGCCCTGGGCGTAGAACCACGTTGCAATGCCGGACTCTGACCGGGTGCAAAAACGGAGGCGTCCATTTCTTCCAGAAATCTGGACGGCAATCGATCCTGGTATTGTCCGAACACCCGCCGACGGCGACAACTGCTCAAAAAAAGGTGCTCCCTGGCGCGGGTGATGCCCACGTACATCAGTCGGCGTTCTTCCTCCAGACCGCCTTCATCCACCGACAGGCTGTGAGGAATGAATCCTTCTTCCATGCCGGTGATGAATACTACCGGAAATTCCAATCCCTTGGCATTGTGCAATGTCATCAGATAAAGAAAATCGGTGGCGGCTTCGACCGCTACCGTGTCGGACGATGTATGCAGCGCAATCTTCTGCAAAAAATCCAGCAGGTCCGGTCTATCCGGTCGCGCGCGTTCCTCCGGCGGCAATTCCATGGTTTCGCCGGTGGTCGCGTCGACGGCCGGCGCGATGGGCGCATCCGTTTCCGGGCGATTTTGAAATTCCTTTTCGTATTCTTGTAAAGATCCCACAAACTCGTACAGGTTTTCAATGCGACCCCGCGCTTCCGGAGACGTATCCTGTTTGAGCGCGTCCAGGTAACCGGATTCTTTGAGCACTCGATCGGCTATAATGGAAGGCAATTCCCCTTCCCGATGGGCCCGCTGCCATTCTCGAAAGCGTTTGTACAGGGATTCCATTTTGCGGGCGGCACGAAAATTTGGAATCTCGCCGGCCGACGGCATGGCCTCCAGCAAAGTAACGCCCCGACTGCGGGCCAGGTTCTGTAAACGTTCCAATCCGGTAGCGCCTACGCCCCGGGCGGGCACATTGATAATCCGCTCCAGACTTACATCGTCTTGTGGATTAATGATTACGGTTAAATACGCAATCAAGTCTTTGATTTCCTTGCGTTCATAAAAACGGATGTCGCCCACCAGGACATACGGAACATTCAGCTCGCGTAGCGCCGTTTCAAACGAACGCGATTGGGCGTTGGTCCGATAGAACACGGCCATATTTTTCAGCGCCTGTCCCTGAGCCTGTAAAGTACGCACCTGATTGATGATGGCCCGGGACTCTTCCTGGTCGTCCATATAGCGCTGGTAGGCCAACGGCCGTCCCGCTTCCTGACGGGTGAACAGTGTTTTTTCGCGACGCTCGGAATTATTCACAATCAACGAAGCGGCCGCCTTGAGAATATTTCCACCGCTGCGATAATTTTCTTCCAGCCGCAGAATCTTCGCCTGCTCATAATCTTTTTCAAAGCTCAGAATGTTCGATATGTCCGCGCCGCGCCAGGAGTAAATGGATTGGTCGTCATCACCGACTACCATGATGTTACTGTGTTCCCTGGCTATTGAGCGACCGATCAAATACTGCACATGGTTGGTGTCCTGGTATTCATCGATCATAAAATAGCGCCAGATGTTGCGATATTTTTCCAATACGTCCGGACAATGCTGAAACAAACGCACGGTCATATATAATAGGTCGCCGAAGTCCACCGCGTTCATGCCGCGCAGGCGTTCTATATAGACGCGATAAACCGCCGCAATTTCATCGGCATAAAAATCATCCATTAAATCCGTGTACTCATCCGGACCGACCATGGTATCCCGGGCCTGGTTGATTCGATGGGCGACGGAAGCCGGAGTAAAGGCGTCTCCTTCCAATTTACGTTCTTTCAGAATAGTTTTTATCAGACTTTTCTGGGCCTGGGTATCAAAGATGGAAAATCCCGACTTCAGTCCGGCCTCTTCCGCGTGGCGGGTGAGAATATGCAAGCCCAGAGAATGAAAAGTACGCACAAACACGTTCTCGGCCATCGGACCCATCAGGTGGTACAGCCGTTCGCGCATTTCTTCGGCGGCTTTGTTGGTGAAAGTAACCGCGGCAATGCTATAGGGCCGCACATCCCGTATGCGCGCCAGGTAAGCGATGCGGTGGGTGATGACCCGGGTTTTCCCGGAACCGGCTCCGGCCACAATCAAGAGCGGTCCGGTGTCATGCAGGACGGCGTTGCGTTGCACTTCATTCAGCGGTTCCAGCAATTCCGCTTCAATACGATCTTTCAAACCGGTCAGGGACATGATGAATGGTTGCGGGGCACCAATCATCTGTCACGTAATTTTATGTCGGATTCCAACGACCTCCAGTTTATCCGGGCCCAGGTCATACACGGCATGGTTGCTCAATTCCAGAAATTCATCATTCTGACCCGCATAAGTCTGTACGGTAGAGCGCACTTCCCGGGGTAATTCCCCGGTCAGCGTGGTGTCGGTGGACTGGACCAATCGTCGAATCCAACCGGGCGCCGCAACGGGTCGGTCCGATTCCTGGATGCCGCGCTCCCGCCCGGTTTGATTGGAGCGCAACACGTACAGATTCTGGACCACTCCAATCAATCGTTCCAGCAGACTGGCCCCACCCTCAACCAGGACTTCATTCAAACCCAGATCAGAAAGACCCTGTTGGAGTTCACGTACGAAATCACGATCATCAAAAGCCGGCAGTTGCCGACATCGATCCTCGGGCAAATGTCTCCGCCAGTGGATCGCATCGGGTCCCGTAAGAAAAAAAACCGCCGCCTGCCCGGTAGACAGTTCCAGTTCATTCTGGCGATTGATAACATTGCTCAACTGACGAAAACGCTGTTCGGTAAAGCGACCCGGCATGAGAATACGCCGGGGCTGATAAGCCCGCAAATCCTGCTCGGCTGATTCCATAATCAGCTCCAGGTGCCTGAAAAGACGTCCGGAAACCAGAGCGTCGCCCCTGGATTGCGGACGATTGGCAATCGGAGTCGTGTTTTCTCCGGGCAATCCGGTAGCCCATTCCTGGTTACCAACCCGTAGCGGGTCCGCCGTATGCATGTGCCTTTGTTGCCAGAATTGGCGCAGTCCGGTGGCATCCGCCGGTCGCAGGTCCAGGCCTGGTAAATCGGTCCACAGGGTTCCCGGTCCTACCAACACAGCGTCACATAACCGACGCATCACCTGACCGAATCCGGACGCTGCCGAACCGGAAATCAACACGCGCCGATTCAGAGTTCCAATCCAGCCATCGGCGGTCATAGCCAGTTTGGCATGCAAACGCGGGGTCCCGGATTGCACCCGGCCGAGCCAACCCCGCAAATAAAGATCTGCGGGCTGAAGTTCCGAGTCCTCCGGCATCATAATCACCGGCCGATGGGCGGTCCGCAACCTTTGCAATCCTTCCGCCTGTATGGTTGGATCGGCGCTATAGATATAAATGGATTGGATTTCGGGATACTGTAGAATACGATCCACACAGGGTGGCGTGCGCCCCTCACGCGAGCAGGGTTCCAGAGTGACGTATAGATGCGCTTCGTCTACTGAACGTCCGGCTTGATGGGCCGCGTAGCGATCGAGACAGACCACTTCCGCGTGTTTCTGCCCGGGCGGTTCCGTAGCCCCCCCGAACAAATGCCAGCCGGAGTCATCCTGGTAGCGTACGGCCAGTACACAGGCTACGGGAGGATTGGGTGCAGTACGCCCCATGGCCAGCAAAGACTGACGGATGAGTTCCGCCTCAATCCGGGCCACAGGTAGTTCCAGTTGCTTCATATAGACAACCGACTATCCGGAAAATCTGTTCGGCAACTACGCGCGATTATTTCCAGCGTCCGCGCATTTGCTCATAAATCTGCACGACCGGTGTGGCGATGAAAATCGACGAGTAGGTTCCAATGATGATTCCGAATAATAGCACAATGGCGAAATCCCGCAGGGAAGATTCGCCGCCCAACATCAGAGCCAGAACCGATAGTAAGGTCAAAATCGAGGATACGATCGTTCGGGACAGAGTTTGAGTAATCGCCAGGTCGATTGTACCTTCCACGGTAGCCTGTTGGCGATCATTGATATTCTCACGAATGCGGTCAAAGATCACAATGGTGTCATTGATGGAATAACCCACAATGGTCAGTACGGCCGCCACCAATGGAACGGACGGTTCCAATTGCATAATGCCGATAAAAGCCAGCGTCAATACAATATCATGCACCAGGGCCATTGAGGCACCCACCGCAAAAGGAAAATCAAATCGCACGGTTAAGTACAGACCGATGGCCACAACCGTGCCAAAAAACAATTGTAACGCCAGACTCTGCAAATTCTGACCATAGCTGGCCGCAATCGTTTCACGAGAGATTACACTGCCACTGTCCAGCCCTAAAAGCGGTAGCATGCGTTCTTCAATATAGTCTGAAACCGTAGGCCGTCGCAAGAGTTCCTCGGGCACTTCCAGACCCTGCTCTTTCATTTCATTCGCTCGCGCTCGATTGGCCGCAAATTCCTGTTTGATGATATCGGCGATATCGTCGCGCACATCCGGTCCCAGTTCCACATCAAAAATGTTCTGACGGATATCGGTTACGCGGATGGTGGCCTGTTCAAAGCCCGCCTCATCGACCGCGCCGGCCAGATTTTCTTTGCCCATCTCAGGCGGCAGTACCAACGTCAGCCGAATACCCCCATTGAAAGTAATCGATCGCTTGAAGCCGCCGTATATGGAGAATGTTGCGGCAAACATGACAATGGCCGCGACAAACGACAGTGTCATTGAAATATATTTCAGCCTTGAGATACTCATCTTATTCCTTTTTGAAACCCCAGCCGATGGATAGGTTGCGAATACGGAAGAGATACTGACTCCAATCCAGCAACAATCGCGATACGAATAGAGCGGTAAACATGGAACTGAGCAGTCCGAAAAACAACACCACCGCGAATCCCATAATCGGACCGTCCTTGGGGATATAGAGAATAATAGCCGCGATCAGAGTGGTCAGGTTGGCATCCAGAATGGTCCAGAACGATGCTTCAAAACCGCCATCAATAGCAACCGATGCCGCCTTACCCGATCGCAAATCTTCTTTTATTTTTTCAAAGATAATAACGTTCGCATCAACCGCCATACCGACGGTTAGAATCACCCCCGCAAAGCCAGGCAGAGTGAGCGTGAACTCCAGCAGACTCATGATGGCCGCCATAATCAACAGGTTCAAAAACAGAGCCGCTACCGCCACCCAACCGGTCATGCGATAATAGCCCAGCATGAATAGAATCACCACCGAAAAACCCAGCAGAATGGAAATCATACCGCTGATTATGGACTCCTGCCCCAGACTGGGCCCCACAAACGAAACCGAAATCACTTCCAGATCCATGGGCAACGCGCCTTCACTGATGACGTTGGCGATTTCCTGCGCTTCTTCCCGCGAGAACTGTCCGGTTATCTGTCCGTTGCCGCCATAGATCGGACCCTGAATATTGGGATCGGATACCACCCGATCACCCCACAAAATCGCCAGGCGCTCACCCACGTGTTCGCGGGTTATATCGCCGAATTCTTCGCTCTTGTCATCGGTCAGAGCAAAGCTGATTAAATAATAGCCGCTGCGCTGATCTACGTTGGCGCTGGCTTCTTTCATGTCGTCGCCGGATAGGATGGGCGGACCCAACACCCGAAAGCCGTCGGGTAACATGGGCGCTCCGACGGTGCGGCGTCCCCAGGATAAAAATAGACGTCCGTCTTCGACGGGATCAAGATTATTGCGTTCGGCTACCGATTCCAGGATTTCTTTGACGTCGAACTCATCCACACCGCCTTTGCGATACATATCTTTGAGTTTTTGAAGAGCGGTGCGATTGAACTCCTGCCGTTCCACATCTCCCCGGGCATTCAGTCGCTCGGTGGCCTGGTCGCGCACCAGACGATACGTAACGGTAACCGGATCGCCGATTTTCTGTAATACTTCCGTGGAGTTGGCCACACCGGGCATATCCACGCTGATGGTATAGCTCTCTTCCTGTACGCGTACTTCCGGTTCGGTGAGATTCTGATTGGCCAGGCGTTTATCGATAATCATTTTGGAACGTGCCAGCAGTTCCCGTTTGAGCGTATCCGACGGCTGAATCTGAGCCTGAATGTACTCCAGTCGATTGGACAGCCGTTGGCGCTCCTCCTCATCCGTTACGGTTCGCAGTTGCGATTCCAGTGACTCAATTTCGGCGGCGTACTTTTCCTGTAAGCGTCGCGTGTAGGAATCGAAATCGGCCTGAAAAATGGCGCGCATACCGCCCTGCAAATCGAGCCCCAGTTTTATTTTTAAATTCTTAAATTCATCCTGACTCAAGAAGCCGAACATGCGTTCAATGAAATGCGGTTGAACCCCGGTGGCCCGATCGTCAATGAGATTGGGAAAGGCCTGCACCAGCGCATTGACCCGGGCGGAAGTAATGAAGCGTTCGGTAAGCACGCAGCGATATGCCGCCGCCACTTCTTCCGTAGCTTCCGGCATACAGGGACTGTGGAAGAACAGGCGCAGCCCGTTCTCGCGGTCATG
>JAGRMX010000110.1 GCA_020441025.1 Leptospiraceae bacterium | reverse complement strand
TCAGCAGGTTTACAAAGATACCACGATCGAGGAAATATTGAACGAGAGCCTGCATATCCGATCTTTCCGATCAGTCAAATCAATACGTTGCTGTATTCTGTCAACAGCAATGGTCAGCATGCCGATCGGCAATTATGCACTTACTGTCGGTTGTCGGTTCTATGCGATTACCGGGTTGCCCATTAGAAGAAGTGTACATCCGATTCAATGCTCTGTATCGGATGATAGACACGAATACGCTCCTGCTTGCCCCGTACACCCGCTTCAAAGGCGCGATATTTCAGCTCCGGTCGAAATTCTTCCAGCTCTTTTCTGGTTTCGCCATCGAGCAGAATATTTACGCCCGCTCGTTTGGTCAGATCCTGGATGCGCGCGGCCAGATTGACGGGATCGCCGAGTACGGTGTATTCCATACGGCGAAACGATCCGATGTTACCGGCAAACAGGTCTCCGGTAACGATGCCCACACCGAAATCCAGCGGGAACGGCAGTTCGAACGGAGGCAATTCATTCATGGTTTGAAAGTATTTCTTAAACTTCAACGCCGTATCCAGCGCGTTTAACGCATCCTGATTGCCGGCTACGGGCAATCCGAATGTAACCAGCATTCCGTCCCCCAGCAGCTTATTGACCGAACCGCCCGTGGCGAACACCATCTCCATTAAGTCGTTCATCATCATGCTGAGCAATCCGGCGAACTGGGAAGGGCTGATCAACTCCGCCAGGTCGGTGGATTTACGCAGATCAAAAAACATAACTGTCGCGCGCTGAATGTTACCGCCCAGTTCGGCCGAAATCCGCTCCTGCAAAACGTCGTCGACAAAATCCTGTGAAAAATAACGCCCCAGAATATTGCGTTCGCGTTGCAATGTCTGCGAAATTTCCGCCAGTTCGACTTCCTTGCGTTTCAATTCCAGTAAGCTGGCAATGCGTAGACTCAACTCTCCGGACCGAATGGGCTTGCTGATAAAATCGTTTACGCCGCTGGATAGAGCACCCACCACCGCCTGTTCCGAATAATCGGCCGACATCATTAAAATGGCCAGGTTCTGCATGCCTTCCATAGCTCGAATGGAAGCGGTGAGTTCAATGCCGTCTTCGTCGGGCAAATGCAAATCCAGTAAAATTAAATCCGGCTTTTCTTCCTGCAAATAAGCGCGCGTTTCCCGGGCGCTCTGAGCCACACTGACTCTGTATTTCATGCGGATCATCAAATCCGCCAGCAGGTTGATTTGATCTTCATCATCTTCTATAATCAAAATACGCGGGTGATCTTTTTGCTGAACGCCGCCCTGCTCACGATACAGGTTTAAGTCCGACATGCGACGCTCACGTTCTTTCGTCAAAAACGTGGATCGTGATATGGCGTTGCGCAGGGCCCGGAACAAGCCCGATTGATTGAACTGCCCTTTAATCAACACGTCCTGGGCACCGGCGGTCAGACAACGCGCTTCAATAGCAGGATCGCTTTCGGCGGTGGTCACGACAATGGGGCTTCTGGTGCGACTGCTGATTACGCGAAAGAGCGTGTCCAGTCCGGAGGAATCGGGCAATCCCAGGTCGAGCATGATTACATCGAACGCGGAACTGCTCAACCGGGCAAAACCGGCGGCCAGCGAGGATACATGTACAACTTCACAGGTCAATCCACCGGCATCGCCGCCGGTCCGGATCATACGTTGCACAAGATCCGCGGCAATCGGATCGTCTTCGATCATCAACATTCGCGCCATAATAACACAGTTCGAAACGGCATGCTAACACGTAAACGGGAAACACTAAATAGAATATATGATTTCTGTCAGAAGACTGTTAATCCACTCGAATAAGTTGCACCTTCTCGACCAGCTTTAAGTCATATAAATCCAATCGACGATCAACCAATGGGCGTACCGACGCGATTTCACGTTGCTCGCTCAGACTGGATAAATCCAGATCTCCAATCACTACCGTTTCGGCATTGGGCTCCGCTTCCGATTGCACACCGGTCACCGGGAAAGAGAAATCACTGGGAGTGAGAATGGCCGATTGTCCATAATTCAATAAATACGATTTTACATTCGGCAGGTTTCCGACATTTCCGGCCATGACCACATACAGGTAATTCTCGACGGCGCGGGCCTGGGCCGAATAGCGCACCCGATAATAGGCTTTCTTTTCATCGGTGCTGAAGGGTACGAACAATACTTCCGCGCCGGCCAGAGTAAGCAAACGCGAAAGCTCCGGAAACTCCACATCGTAACAAATCTGAATGGCAATGCGACCGTGAGGCGTATCAAACAAACGTATGGCTTCTCCGGGAGTGATGCCCCAGGTACGTCGCTCGGAAGGAGTGATATGCAGTTTATCCTGGGTGTACACATTGCCGGTCGGCGAAAACAAATGGGCGGTATTATAAGTCTTTCCTTCGCGCACAACCGGATGCGAACCGGCAATGATATACAGACGATACTTACGTGCTCGTTCAATGAATAAGTTGCGATAGCGCTCGGTCATGGTAGCCAGTTCACGAATAGCCTGGCGATCGTCCAATTCCGGCGAGAGCGTGCTGAACAATTGCGCGGTAAACAACTCCGGGAAAATCAGAAAGTGGCAATGATAGATGTCGGCGCTGTGTATGAAAAAGTCCACGTTCTGAACAAAGTCGTCCCAGGTGGATATGCGCCGCATGTAGAACTGAGCCACGCAAACTCGCATGCGCCGAAACGGACGTTTCATGGGTGCCGCGGCAATGCGGCGTTTCTGCGGTTTGAAAGCGGGGTTGGGCATTTCCAGCAACGTGGCATAGTGCAGGCTGGCGGCGTCCGAGTTGTGGTCGAAAATAATACGTTTTACTTCATAGCCCACTTTAAAGTGCGCGTTCAACGCCATGTCTTTCAAATCACCGGATCGTACTTGCTCTACATATTCTTCCGGTGTCAGCTTACCGGCATACCGGCGATAGCCCGGTAAACGACCATGGGCCACCATGCGACGCAGATTATAACGTTGCAGAATGCGTCGGCGTTCACGATACAATAGGCCCGCTACGCCCTGTCCGCGAAAATCGGGATGCACGGCAATGTCGGCGCCATACAACGTATCGCCGGTGGGATCGTGCGTCTGAAAAGTGGCGTCGCCGGTAACTTCCGACCAGGTCAGGTAAGGTAAATCGTCATCGAGCTGTACTATAATGGAACAGGCATAACCGATAACGCGCCCTTCGAATTCCACCAGGAACTGACCTTCCTGAAACGCGGCCAGCTGCAATGTGAATACACGCTCGGAATACGCGGGCTGGGCCGCATAGTCGGCATAGGCCGCCGCCTGGCATTCTATCAGGGCGGGAATATCACCGGCGGTCCAATTACGAACGGTATACTTTTTGCGACCAGGCATGCTGCACGCTCCCGGCGTAGTTTTACGCGGCAATGCGCGCGGCACAGCGGAATTTATTTATCCGGTGGCGGCGTTTCGCACTACCAGTTTGGTGGCGGGTTGCATCATCGCTTCGCGGGCATCTTTAAAATCGGCGACAGCCGTAACAACCGATCGAACCGCAAAGCTGCCATTTTGAATTCGCTGCAAAACTTCCGGAATCCATTCGAACGAGTTTACCCGACCGATGAACAGGCGCACTCCTTTATCGTATAGCGTGAGATAGGGTATTTCAAAGGAGTTGGTAAAGAATATGGACGCAGTGGTTACGATGCCATACGGCGCCACGGCGTTCAATGCCGAAATAAATCCTTCCCGGGTTCCGCTGGCATCGGCCACCAGATCGTACTGACCCGGAAGCGCGCCGCTTTCAGTTATCTCCATTACACGTATACCGGCCCCGGAAGCGATCTCCAACCGCTCCACGGAAAAATCGGCGTAGACTACGTTTTTGTTCATGCTGTGCGCCAGCAATGCGCAATACAACCCGATGCTGGGAGCATGGCCGCCCTGCACCAATATGGATTGAACTTCAGCATTTTGCATATGCATGCCCACCATTTTCCAGGCCTCGACGATATTATCGCTGATACTGGCAATGGCAATCGGATCTATTTCCGGGCTTACAGGCATCAGCATATGTCCGGCATGCGGGATAAGCAACAAATCGGATAACGCCCCGCCCATTTTGCGCGCGGTGGGCCCCATACCAAAATCGGAAGGATGCGTTTCCATGCTTTCACAGCTTTTAGAATTACCGGCATGACAGCTCGGGCACGCACCGCACGAAATTTGAAATGGAACGATTACCCGGTCGCCTTTATTAAACCGATTCTGCAAATCGTCTGAAACACCGACAACCTCGCCGACAAATTCATGCCCCAGCGGAAACGGCGGACGAAACAGAGTCTTGCCCGAGATAATGGGTAAATCCAGATCGCAGCGTGCCACCGCGATGGGTCGAATGATTGCCTGGTTCCGGGCCGAAATTACCGGCTCGGGCACCTCTTCCCATTCCAGCAAATTGCGTTTTCGAAATATCAATCGTTTCATGGGTTTGTCAGTCTGTTAGAATCAGTGCTCGAATTGGGCATAGAATACGGATCGCTCCCGATCCTGCCAGAGCATTTTTTATATTTTATTTATTAATCTTTCGTTGCAATCGGTTTGCGTACATAAAAAAGGCCACGCATTTTCAGCGTGGCCTTTTTTAATACAGTCTTCCGATGCCCACATGATTGTGACACCGGCCTGCTACTCAGCGATCAGCAATCGTAGTACAGAACGAATTCGTACGGATGCGGACGCTGGTTGCGAATTTCCTTCACTTCACCTTCTTTGTATTCGATGTAAGAATCAATAAAGTCTTTTTCGAATACGTTTCCGACCTGCAGGAATTCGCTGCTACCACCCAGTGCTTCCAGTACACGATCCAGAGATTCGGGTACTTTCTTCAGTTTGGACAGTTGCTCCTCGCTGGCTTCGTACAGGTCAAAGTCCGCGGGTTCGCCCGGATCGGTTTTTTTCTGCACGCCGTCGAGGCCGGCCATCAGCATGGCGGCGAAGGCCAGATACGGACAGGAAGAAGCATCCGGAGTACGGAATTCAATCCGGCGCGCTTTTTCGCTGCTGCCTACCGCAATCGGGATTCGAATGGAAGCCGATCGGTTACGAGCGGAATACACCAGAGTTACCGGCGCTTCAAAGCCCGGCACCAATCGCTTGTAGCTGTTGGTTGTCGGGTTGGTGAATGCCAGCACGGAAGGACCGTTTTCTATGATACCACCGATGTAATTCAAGGCCATATCGGATAGTCCGGCGTACTTATCCCCGGCGAACAGGTTCTTGCCGCCTTTCCAGATGGATTGGTGAGTGTGCATACCGGTTCCGTTGTCGTTCCATACCGGCTTGGGCATGAAGGTTACGGTAAAGCCGTGACGACGGGCCACATTCTTCAGCACATACTTGTACTTGATCATGTTGTCGGCCATTTTAATGCCTTCCGCTACCATCAGGTTGATCTCCCCCTGACCGGCACTGGCAACCTCATGGTGATGCTTTTCGGTTTCCACTCCGATGGATTCCAGAATGGCCAGCACTTCGCTGCGCAGATCCTGATAAATATCGTTCGGCGGAGTGGGGAAGTAACCACCTTTCAATCGCATTTTGTGGCCCAGGTTCGGTCCTTCATCTTTGCCCATGTTCCAGGCCGCATCCAGCGCATCCACATGGTAGTAACCACCCTGCATGGTGCTGTCAAAACGCACGTCGCTGAAAATGAAGAATTCCGCTTCCGGTCCGAAGAAGGCCTGATCGGCAATGCCGGTGCTTTTCATATATTCCAGCGAACGCTTCAGAATGGTGCGCGGATCGCGGCCATACGCTTCGCCGGAACGGGGATCATAAATGTCGCAGAGTACATTTAAGGTTTTGTGCTCGAAAAACGGATCGAGAAACGCGGAACTGGCATCCAATCGCGCCAGCATATCCGATTCGTTGATGGACTTCCATCCACGTACGGAAGATCCATCGATGCCGATACCATATGTAAAAGCTTCTTCATCAATGACCGATAATGGGGAAGTAAAATGGTGGGTCAGACCGAGCATATCGGTAAAGCGCACATCAACAAACTCTACCTTTTCGGCTTTAGCCCATTTTAACAGTTCTTTGTGATCTGTGGGGAGTGACATAACTCACGACTCCTTATTCTTCTGGTTTTCCATTCTTCTCAGCAAGTACCGTACCTGATCCCCAAAAGCGATAAAAGCGTTCAAAACCGGGGAAACCTGCCCTGAATATGTGCAGCCAACACATAGCCCGCAGCAACTTGCCTATATTTCAGGCATATCGCAGAGCCCATGGAAAAAGCATCCCACCGGACCGGACTCCATTCGTAAACATCAATTCGGGGATGGGGAGCAGTTCACGCATTGTTTGGAAGCGGAACGGACTGGCCAAGCAGGTGACCGGCGCGAAAAATCGCTCATGGATTCCAGTTCGACCAATCGCACGCGCATCGGCATGGGCACGGCACCGGTTTTTTTCACCGCCATATCTACCATTCTGGGTGCCATCATGTTTCTGCGCTTCGGTTATGCCGTAGCGCATGTCGGTCTGTACGGCGCCTGGGCCATCATCATCATCGGTCATTGTATAACCATTCCCACCGCCATGGCCGTTTCCGAAATCGCCACCAACCAACGGGTGGAAGGCGGCGGAGAATACTACATCATATCGCGCTCTTTTGGTTTGCACATCGGCGCGGCCATCGGCATTGCGCTGTATTTTTCCCAGGCCATCAGCGTGGCGTTTTATCTGATAGCCTTCGCCCAGGCGTTCCAACCGCTGTTCGACTGGATATACGGATTGACCGGCATTTTGATTCAAGATTCGCGCTTCGTTAGCGTCCCGGCTCTTATAATTCTATTTGTAATTCTTTACTTTCGTGGAGCGGGATCGGGCGCGGCATTGTTGTACGTGATCGTTTTTGTATTATTTACATCGTTAATCTTTTTCTTCGCGGGCATGCCGGAATCGGCGCCTCAAACGGTGGCCTTCGACGCAACGGTATCCAACCCGGATCACTTCTTTAAGGTATTCGCGATCGTATTCCCCGCTTTTACCGGCATGACCGCCGGCGTGGGCTTATCGGGAGACTTAAAAAACCCGCGCCGCTCCATCCCGATGGGTACCATGTCGGCCACGTTGATCGGCATGGTCATATATTTTGCGTTATTGTACAAACTGGTTATCAGCGCCGACATCGAAGACCTGGCGTCGGACCAGTTGATTATGAGCAAGATTTCGGCCTGGGGTCCGATCATTCCCATCGGCCTGGCCTGCGCCACCATTTCCAGCGCGCTGGGTTCTATTATGGTCGCACCGCGTACGTTGCAGGCGTTAGCGCATGACCGCATATTCGTGCTGCACAACATTAATAAACGCGTGGCGCATTCCAGTCGTAAAACCCGCGAACCGGTAAACGCGCTGATCATTACGTTTGTCATTGCCATAGTATTCGTATTGATCGGCGACGTGGACGTGGTGGCCCAGATAATCACCATGTTTTTCATGGTTACGTACGGCTCGTTGTGTCTGATTTCATTTATGGAACACTTCGCCGCCGATCCGGCGTATCGACCCACTTTTAAGAGTCGTTGGTGGATTTCCCTGCCGGGAGCGCTGCTGTGTTTCTGGATGATGTTTCAAATCAGTACTTTGTTCGCCGCCGTAGCGGCAATCGTAATGACCGTTTTGTATCTGTTGATTGTTAAGTACAATCCGGGTCAAATGGGTCTGGCAGCCATTTTTCAGGGCGCCATGTTTCAGGTGGCCAGGCGATTACAGGTGTTTTTACAGAAATCGCGTTCCCGGGCGGTCCAACACTGGCGACCGTTTGTGATCTGTCTATCGGCTCGATCTTTTGAACGCTATGACGCCATCGAAATGTTACGCTGGATTTCGCATAAATACGGCTTCGGTACTTACATTCATTATATCAACGGCTACCTTTCGCGCAGCACGCGCGATGAAGCGGACGCGGCGCTGGAACGGTTGGTACACATCGCCGACATTTCAAAAAGCAACGTGTATTTTTCGATTATGGTCAGTCCGTCCTATACGACCGCCATCGCCCAGGTGCTGCAATTACCCGGCATCTCCGGACAGGAAAACAACATGATCCTGTTCGAATACAATCGAGATCAACCGGAAGAACTGGAAGACATCATCGACAACTTCCCGTTGATCAAGGCCAAAGACTTCGACATTTTGATTCTGGGATCGTCGCCGCGAAAATTCGGATATAAGCGCGAAATACACATCTGGATTACCGAAAACGATTACGCCAACGCGAATTTAATGGTATTGCTGGCGTATATTCTGCTGGGACATCCTCAGTGGGAAGGCGGCTTTATGAAAATTTTCGACGTTTGTTCGCAGGACAAAATCGAAACCGAAAATGAACGCCTGCAATCTCTGATTCGCGCCGGACGCCTGCCCATTTCCACCAATCATGTGGAGTTGATCCGGCATAATCCGGACCTACCGGTGAAGGACCTGGTGAACAAGCACTCGGTAGAAGCGGATCTGGTGATTGTGGGTGTTCGCGAAGAAATTCTCAAGCACCAACGCAGCGTGGACGTATTCAGCGGTTACCAGGCAGTAGGCGATATATTGTTCGTAAATACCACCGAAAGCAAAGAGATTTAAGCCTGCCCGGTTTAATAAACGCGACCGGAACAATAGCATATGCGAGCTACTGCACCATGAAGTATTCTGCAAGCATTCGTTCGATGGGCCTGTATTCGGCGAGTCTGTTGGTAATTCTGGAAATAGCGTACGCCGGCTATGTGCCCGTGTTTACGGCCGCCGTTATATTAACCGGAACTGAGTTTTATCGCAGTGTTCCGGAAGAAAGGCGGCCCGCGCCTCGAGTATCATAAAAGCATTGCGCTTCTGACGTCCCGGTTTATACTGTTTTTTTAATTGTTTTTTATTGGTTGATGGACTGAATCGATCGGCCTGTCAGTGCACTGAACGCTGTC
>JAGRMX010000010.1 GCA_020441025.1 Leptospiraceae bacterium | reverse complement strand
GTTCTATCAGGGAAAGTTGATAGAGTACGACAAGACTTTTCAGATTTTCACCAAACCTTCGCAAAAGCTGACCGAAGAATATATCACCGGCCGATTCGGTTGAGTTGTGCCTTCTAATCCCGCTGGAAAGCGCCGGGCATCGTGGGGGGCTTATTTGCATCAGGTTAATGGCCGACGCTCATCGTCGTTGAGCTTCGTTCAGCGTCGTTGAGCTTCGTTCAGCGTCGTTGAGCTTCGTTCAGCGTCGTTCTTCCGGCGAAATGCCTGAGTCTGTCGATGTTCAAACGATTGTCAGTTTAAACTCGGTCGTGAACTTTTTACGGCCTTCCATGCGCAGACCGTAGAACTTATTTCCCTTTAATACCACAAAGGTGCCGCTTTTTACCCAGTCGCCGGTATTGATGATTTTCATTTCGGGTATGCATAGAAAGTCGTGGGTATGGCCCGATATCAGTACGCGATCCCGTTGATGGGAAACATGGCTGAGGCGTCGGTAATATTCCAGCTTTTGTTCCGTGGTCACCGGATCCATGCGATTCAAATGTCGGTTATAAAAATCTTCCGCCACATAAAACAAATTGGGTATGATGACCGCCAGCCAGTGAAAGAAACGCACCATGGCAATGTGAAAGGCCCACGAGATTTTATTGTACTGTCCCTGGTGACCGTGCACCACAACATAATCGCCGTTGGAGTACTCTTCGCGTACCGACCAGCCGCGCTTATCCAGATAATTGTGAATATCGTCCGGCAATTGCATGGTAAAAGAAGTCGTATCGTGATTGCCGACAATGTAAATGCGCTTGCCTTTACGCGCGGCAATTGCGTCAAGACGATCGAAAAGCTTATCGAAACGTTTCTGCTTGCGGCGGTACTTGCGGGTGGCGCTGAAAAACCAGTTTTCGATGATATCGCCCGCCAGAATCACCTTTTTGAAACGAATGTTGTTCTTTCGAAAGTAATCCAGCAATCGGAACAAATCCTGGTGCCGATGAAATTTGATTTTCTTGTCCAGTAGATAATGCACGTCGGAAAGGAAGATGGCGCGATAGGTTCTGTCGGATTCAAACTTCATGAGCACGGATGGGGGATCTATTATGCTGGTAACCTTATTCTATCCGCGTGTATTGATGCAATCCGTTTCCCATGATACCCGCCGGACGATGGCACACAAATCGACATTTCAAACCGCATCTGTAGCGTCATCCGAATCGAACGTGAAGTGAAATCTTTGGCGCCACCAAATCGACCGGTGAAACGGCGTCAGCGGCGCCACCAAATCGACTGGTGAAACGGCGTCAGCGGCGCCATCCGAATCGACCGGAGCAACAAGAACTAAAACGGCATATAAATTGACGCTCTATGGGATTATGATCGGGTATTGTGGCTTTAATGTGACATAATCTTGATGGTCACGTATAAAACGACCGCCTGCGCTCCGGAAGCGATCTCTTCCGGAATCAATCTGACAGCTGCCTGCCAACCTGGCAGCCCGGAGCACGTGGATTGGCCGGAAGCGGGCTTTTTATGGTCACCGATTGCTGGCACGGCCGTTGCAATCTATATGGCATATCAACGAAACTGCAAGCAATGAGGGGCGACCCTCATATTGGGAGGACAACCATGAGATCACTGAGTCATTATCGAGTTCCGGGTTTACTGCGGGTTTTTGATGACCTGAACCACGAGTTACAGAATGGAAATGGAAACGTGTACATTCCGGATGTGCAAATTGAAAAGAACGATACCACCTATCGGGTAACCGCGGCGCTGCCGGGAGTGGCTAAAGAAGCCGTTAACGTAGAAGTTGAAAACGGACAGGTGAAAATTTCCGGAACCTATCCGGAAGTCGCCGAATCCGATTTCAAAACCGTGTATACCGAAAAACAGCGCTATACTCGATTTGAGCGTAACCTGCGCATCGATGAGAACAAATTCGACGTGGAAAAGGTAGACGCCCGGCTGGAAAACGGCGTGCTATGTATCACTCTGCCGCTCAAAGAGAACCTGCAACCGCGTCAGATCAAAATCAACTGATTTGAATTTGCGGTACGTGCGCCATTTATTCGATTAAAACGTCACGGGTCGGTTTCGGCTCGTGACGTTTCTCATTTTCGCTTTAAAATCTTAACGATAATCACACTTTAATGTTTTTCTGAATGCGCCTTTATTTACCATCTTAAGGGGTAACCCGGCGTACATTTTGAATCTCGTATCTCACGTTATCAACACCACCACCCAGGGCGAAGCCAACCTCGGTTTTTGATCCCGATCCGGAACTTAAATTCCATTCGATGATAGTCACATCGACGAATAAAATAGTAATTGTGGTTATTATAATCGTATCTCCATTCTGAAAAGGGCAACCTTCGGTCATTGGCACGTTTTCCAGCACGAAGTTATAAGGGTCAATTGTCAGCCCGACACCTACGCTGCTTTTTTGTATCAGATCTCCGGTGCATCCGTTTCCGGCAATGGAACCAATCGGATTCTGAAACCCCCCTTTTGCCGGATCGTAATGTGTGGGCATTACACCATATAACCCTACTCCACCGCGAACACTGAAACCTTCAATTACGATATCAGCCATTGGACACCTCCACGAAAAATCATTCTTTGAATGCAAGGATTGATTTCTGTTTAAGGAATGAGCCCGATTTAAAAAGCCGGTCAAGCACTTATCGTCAGGCGAACGCAATTTTTGATATTGCTTCCGCTTGGTCGATAGGCGCCATGTGATCCGGATATGAATGCGTGCTACATTTCGCCGGTTAGACTGGGGGGCTCGCCCTGCAATTGATAACCGATGGAACGTGCCTTTGCCAGGTCGGCGGCGGCAATCATGACAAACATCTTCACCGCATAGGCCGGGCAATTGCACGCGCTGCATACGGCCATGGGCTCCAGAACATGTCGATAGATGCGTACGTTCCGGCTGCGCAACTCGGATAGCAAAAACTCCGCCGATGGGGCGTTGGCCGGCATGCCCTGGCACTGTTGCCCGCCGGTAAATTCACGTGTAACCCAGACTCGATCCTGAGTCGCCTGTTCAGGACGATTGTTACCGGATTCCGGCTGAGGGGTGGTATGAGCCGCACCTTCGTCGGACGAGTTGCAATGCACACAACAGGTCAGTGCGAATGCCAGTACGATGAATAAAGCGGGGTGCGGTCGTTTCATGTTCCTTTGACGCACGCTGCCGGTGTCGGTTCAAGCATAATCCGCAAATGATCGTATATGCGTATCAAACGAATCGCGGAAGCGAATCGGAAATCTTCAATTTTGCAATGTGTTTTGTGCGTAACCGGCCAGCGTATCCAGCGCGTTCCGGCGGGCCTCCGGATTTACGGGATACAGTCCCACCGGTCGCAGCATTGCCTGGGCCGCATCGGATAGCATGTAACGTGCGAACGCTATGGCCTGCGCATTGATGGGCAATTCTCGCTCAATTGGCGGCAGGTAAATATAATAGTATCGTTTGAGCGGATAGCGCCCCAGCCGAATCTCGTCCGGAGTGGGGGCAACCGGAGCAATGGCCGGTTGGCCGTTTCGCGCCGCGCGACCCAGCGAAACCAGCCGCACATCGGTTCCCACGGTCTCTTCCGGGCGGGCATAACCGATGCTATTTTCGGTTGCCGCTATGCGATCCACCAGCGCAAGCGGTCCGGAGAGTTCCACTACATGATCCGACTCACGCCGGGTATTCAAAAATTCGCGTCGAAACCACTGGATGCGGGTCGTGGCGGTGTTGATGCCGTATACTTTTTGGAATTGATATCCGTTGTCGAGTGTGGCATTCGGGCGGGAATAAATGGCCTGAATATCCGCGTACGTAAGCTCCGCTACGGGAACGTCCGGATGCACAATGATGGCCATCGCGTCTATTGCAATCGGAACGGCTACCGGCGGTGCCTTGTATTTCATGATAAACGCGTGTATTTGACTATCGGGCATGGGCAAACTCATGGGCGCCAGATCGCAGACTTCACGCAGCAAAGCATCGGGCGCCACCAGATTGCCGCGGCCTTCGTGTACGGGCTCAGCAGACAGTCGATTTTGCTCTGCGAAGGTACGCGCCCAATGCGCCATGATGGTGTTGACCTCTTCCGATCCTACCGAACAGAAACCGTCGTTGAAGCGCTTCTGCGTCTGGCAGCCCGGCAATAGCGACAACAGCAACAATGCCGCGCCTATGACCCGGAGTCCGGTCTCTCTAAATGCATTTAAATGGAAGTTAGTAGGCAATTTTGTGTTGATACGCATAGGAATTCAATTCTATTGTTGTAGCCGGATCAATGTTCAAAAAGATCCAGCGCGAAGCCATGCCGATCCAGCTCCAGTCGGACCGGTAGAAAATCGAATAAGCGAGTGGCCAGTTCGCGACGTTGTTCGCGCACGAGCATTTTTTCCAGCTCTCGTTTGATTTGAAATAGATAGGCCACATCGTAGGCCGCATAGGTTACCTGTTCTTCGGTCAGTTTTTCGCGACCCCAGTCCGAACTCTGCAGGCTTTTGTCCATGGACTCGCCGATGATTTCACGCACCAGTTCTTTCAGCCCATGTCGGTCGGTATAGGTGCGCGCCAGACGCGACGCTATTTTTGTGCAGTACACATTGCGCGTATCGATTCCCAATCGCATTTTAAGAAAGAGCAGGTCCGTGCGGGCATAGTGAAATATTTTGATAATGTCGGGATTTTCAAATAAGGCGCGCATTTCCGGCGCTCCGGCGGATTCATCGACCTGCACCAGAACGCAAGGGCCTTTTTCGACCATAATCTGAACGATACACAATCGATCACGATTGGGATTCAGTCCCATCATTTCGCAATCGATGGCGAGTTCGGAACTCTTGCGGAATATCTCCGCTATATCGGCGGGCACATCGCCGGCCACGACTTGAGGACGTTTCATTGACTCCAGTTTTCATCAACTCCGAACAGGGGTCAATTTCAAACTGAGGGGACAGATTCCTGCGCGGCATTCTACCTTGCGGATCTGAGTCTGGTAGCCGTCACGGCTGATTTCTACTTCAAATTGGCCGCCTTCCAGCAGGACAAAATCAAAGCGACCGTTTTGGGGATTGGTGGTGTAGCGCTCGCCTTCGTAAAAGCCGTATTCCCGGATGTTGATATGAGCCTCGAGGGGCAATCCATCGGCGTTATTTACCTGAATGGAGAGCGTCGGACCCTGATCGAACAGGTCGAATGCCTTCAGAGATATGGGTCGCACACCCTGAACCGAAAGGCGACCATAAGGCTCGTAGCCCGGCGTCAGGTAAGATCCTTCTACTATAAAAGCCATGGTGCCGAATTGGAAAAAGAGCCAATCCTGGTCCGTGCCGTCCACCGGGTATAGATTTTTGACCGAAATGAATTCACGATCGGGTCGATTGCTGATGCCTTCATCGGCTAAATCACGTCCCAGTCGTTCCGCCGGATTGGGAATGGGACTCAATGAAGATTCCGCCGTGTATGGAATCAGAATTTTGGTAGCATAGCAATGGTAAGTCAGTGAAAAAGCAAATCGCTCTCTTTCGGCCAGACGAATCATGGCCTGGGTTTCGGGCTCCGATGCGGAACCTCGGCCGCGATAGAACAGATGCCCGGGATCGCGACTGGACGCGTCTTTATCGCCGGAAGCCCATTTGAATGGATAATTACGGTTTAAATCGACTCCATCCCGCGGATTCCAGCCGTACGGTGAAGTGGTATCGCGCGCGTTTTTGCGTCCGGCCCAGGCATTCTTTTGCCAGAATACTTCCAGGCCGTCCGGATTGACCGCCGGCACAATCCATATTTCATGATTATCCAGAATCGATTGCAGACGTTCCGTGCGAAAGTGAATGGTGCCGACCGCATTGGTTTGTTTCAAAAAAGATTCGCGATAAAATCGACTGACCGGTCCCTCTTCATCGGGATAAGCGGAATGACCGTACAATAAAAAGTAGGCCAGATCAAAAGTATAATCTACCGTAAGCGGTTCGTTGCCATGATGGGCCCCGTTGAATAAAAACGCGGGTTCATTTTCATCCAGTTCCGGATTGTCCGAAATCTTTAACGCGTAAATAGGCCGGTCTTCAATAGTGCGGCCGATGATATGTACGCGTACGTAGTCCGGAAAGTTTCGTTCCAGTTGCCCGGCTATGTTTTCAATGATACGCGTATCCTTGTAACCGCGCATCCAGACATTTAAATCGTTACTGGCGGCGCGGGCATCAATCTCCGGGTCCAGATAACGAAAGGGTGGATTGCCCAGCAGCCGATAATCGCCATTGGATAAGGCTTGACGGTACTTTACGGGCATCCGAAAAATATTGTCTTCACCATCCTGTCCTACATGCACCATTTCGCCCGGTAGCACATGTAAGTCTCGAATGATGCGTATCTCTTCATCCGAATCGGCCTTCACAACGGTATAAAACTGATTCCATAGCAATGGTGGGCCCGGTGGATCGGCTTGCAACGGTCCGGACAAAAAGAGCAAAAGCAGCGGCAAACATACGTTCCACTTACGTAACATCATGCGGAATCTGATCCGTCGCATGCGTATGTGCGCAAAACCGATATTTACGGAATAGGTAAAATTGAGGGCGTACGCCGATCTGTAGCGCTGGAATGCGCTTCCATTATAAGAAGCGCGCTTCTGATACTCAGATGAAGGAACTCCCATGTGTCAGGAATGCACCTTTCTGGATTTCACGATAGGCGGCCAGTACTTTCAACCAGTACTCTTCCACCCAGAAACCCCGGCGCACGTTTCCGGGGCCCGCATTGTAAGCCAGGCATACGGTCCGGATGTCGTCCATTTTCATAGCCAGCATATTCAAGTATGTCACACCGCGTTTGATGTTCGTATCGGTTTCGAACAAACGCGCGGTATGCGTACGCGTAACCAGGCGCTCGTCCATCCAGGCTACGGTAGCCGGCATCAATTGCATATAGCCGCGCGCATCCGCACTGGAAACAACCTTGCGCTGAAAGGTTGACTCCACGCTGATCAAAGCCGTTAAAAAATAGACCGACTCAATTCCGGATCCGTCGATTTCAAATTCGACCGGAAACTGCAATCGCTCGGCTTCCGTCATGATCGTATCCACCAGGTATTGTTTTTCCAGCCGATCAATGCGGGGATTCCGGGATTCAATGAATGATAGCACCCGGAGGCGCTGTTCTGTTCGGACCTCGGCCCGTGCCTGTTGATGGATTTCTGCGCGATGTTGCAGGCTGATGGGCTGTACGACACCCCAGACTAAAAAACAGGGCAGCAGGAGAAAGCGGAGTCCCTTTCCGGTCAGCAATAATGGGAGTTCACGTACCATTCGGGCGATTTGTTGTGGGGCTCTTTTCAGACCTTTCATGCTCATCCTCGGTCCAGCTGTGCGTTATGCGCCGCACCAATTTTCGGCCATTATTTTTGCAGCGCACCATGGGTCAACCGTATTATGACGTATCAATGTGTCCGAATGAGACATAATCCTGTTGGTCGCCTGCCAACAGCCGTCAGAGCTCTGACAGATACGGCATGGGTACGTGAACTCCACCTTTTGGTTTTTTTGCGGACCGGGAGCTTCCGGGCAGAGAATCCGTCATCCCGGACCGAAAACTTGCAATGGGAAACCCACTCGAATCAAAAAGGCAATCGGCCGAATGGTACGTGAACTCCAGTCCCAGGAGACGGAATTGAATTCACGCATTCCAGAGCCATTGGACAAAAAATTCGGTTCTATCCGGAAAGAGCGGATTCGGACCGGGCTGCTGCTAATGATGCTGGCGATGGTGACGCCAGGTGCCTATCTGAACGCGCAGCCGGCACAATCGGAAGCACCGCTGGAACAGAACGAATCGAAAGAATCTGCCAATGGTTGGTGGTATGTGCGCCCGGAATTGCAGATCGGCCTTGGCCTGGGTAGCGACGCGGGGGGCCTGCGTCTGGAATATCGCGATCAAAATCGTGTCCGTTTGCTGGCATATCCCGGTTTGAATCTGGCCGTGCGCCATCCCGATCAGCCATGGCTGCATGCCGGAGTTCACGCGTCCGCGCGGCTATTGCAGGATTATCATTATTATAATTCCAATACGGACGATGCAGACGGGGAAGTACGTACCGGCGAGGCGTATGCGTACTTCAACTGGCGAACGGATGATTGGTGGAGTTCACGTACGACGGCTTTGTGGTCCGGGGAAGGCCAAACGGATGGCATTCATTTGCGGGTCGGTCGTCTGGCCGCGGATATAGATCCGGAAGGATTGCTGTACAGCGGGGAAGCACCAACCGCGCAACTGATGGCGCAAATGTCCCTCGGCGACGCTACCGCATTGCGATTCGGGCTGGCTGGTCGGCAACTGGAGCGCGAGTATCGCCATCGAAAGGCATACGAATCATCATCCAATCATGCCGCATTATATTCATTCATGGCCGGAGTGTACGGTACGAATGCTCAGCTCTCCATTTTATATAGCTTCTTGCGCTTTCCAGGCCGAACGGCCCAACCGGATTATAATCTGCCCGGTATACCACCAACGTTAGTTACATGGCCCATCGGCCAATCGGCGTTGCCCGATTATGACGTGCATTACTGGGGATTGCGCGGCGGCTACGACGGCAATAGCTGGGGTGTTCATTTACTCGGACTGTACAACTATGGTCGCAGCTATGCGGTCGGTGCCGATGGCACGCGTGAACTGCTGAGTCGTCAGCGTATTCGAGGCGGATTGGGCTACGCCGGCCTGTTATATCGAATTGGTGAAGGCCTGGCACCCGGTTGTGAATCGGGTCCGGTGGCTCGCACTTTCTGTTCCCGATCCCGGTCCGTGCAGGGGGCCTATGAATTGGAGCTTGCGGTACTGGCCACCACTCGTGATCGCAGTGATTTTGATAGTACGCTCAATGGTTTTGGTTCCATTCGTCCGCAACCGGCCGTTATGGGGGGCGTTGCGTCTATTCTACTGAACGGACCGTCGCCGTGGCCTGAGAATCCAGCGTTACAAAATCGACAGCCGGTGATCTATTTCAATGATGGCGGAGTTCCTACAGAAGATTTGAATCCGATTGTACGCGACCAGGTCGATCCGGCGCCGCCCGATTATGATAACCAGGGCTTGCGTATGGGATCACTGCGCTTTACGCATATAATAGAAAATATCTGGGTGGTGGATGCGTATTTCAATTATGCCGATTATCTGACCGGTGACGGCAGCGAGTTTATTCTGACTCTGACGGTTACGCCCGATATGCCGGAACTGCCTGTGCGCCTGTTCTTTGCGGCAACGGCCGCTACTTATCGACCGGATGAACCGCTGGTATACGATTGGTTGCGTACTGCCCGGCGCGATCGAAGGTTTTACAGTCGTTACCTGATGGGTGTCACACTGAATTTATGAGCGCATGCACGTATCCGCACCCAATGTGCTGCGAATATTGGTCGGGAATGCTTGACCGCCTGTGACAGTAACCGGAATCTTCCCTCATGGCAGAACTGAGCAAAGATCTCGTCGGCAAACAGCTCGATGAGTATACGTATACTGTAGAGCGAGGCAAGGTGCAGGAATTCTGCATTGCTATCGGGGAGAATAATCCTATTTATCGCGATCAGGCCGCCGCCAAACAGGCCGGCTTTGAAGACACGCCGATTCCACCTACGTTTCAGACCACGTTTATGTTCTGGGGCTACCCCAAAATCTGGGACGACATGCGCAGCATGGGTATCGATACGGATCGTCTGTTGCACATGAAAGAAGAATACACCTACCACAAACCGGTGTATCCCGGCACGACCATCTCCGCCCAGGCCGAGGTCAGCGATGTTAAGACCGGCAAGATGGATATGGTCACCTTCAAATCGACATACAAAAATGAAAAAGGCGAAACGCTGATCGAAGCGGAAATGGCGATTGTTATTCGTCCCCAGGAGTGAGGCATTTATGGAACGTATTAAATTCGACGCATACGAACAGGGCGCGGAAATCCCGGAATTAAAAACCGATAAGATCCATCATATGGATCTGGTGCGATATGCCGGCGCTTCCGGTGACTTCAATCCCATTCATACCGATCCGGAATTTGCCAACAAAGTGGGATTGGGCGGAACCATCGCGCATGGTATGTATATTATGGCCCAATTGGGTCGGCTGTGTTCCAACTGGGCACACCCCGCGCAAATCAAATCATTCGGCGTGAAATTTAAGGGCATGAGTCGACCGGGACAATCGCTCACATTAAGCGGTAAGGTAAAACGTAAGAAAGAAGAGAACGGCGAAAAGCTGCTGATGGTTGCCGTGGAAGCCAGAGCGGACGACGGCGAAGTGAAAGTAGCCGGCGACCTGGTTGTAGTCGCCGACTGATTTCGATTCAGCGGGCCGTCGTATAGCGACCGATGATTCCGTCGATGTCCGGGCCGCCGAATGCGCCCGAGTCGCGTGGAAAGTTATTACCGGCGGCATCGGGATTCTCTACATTCGAAGCGGCTCGCAAACGCAAACGATAGAATCCGTTTGTCTGGATGTTCGTGCGGGCCGTGTTATTGCAATCGTTACTGAATTGCGCGCTGCCGGATAGGTTGCTCAAATCAAATCCATCGCCACCGCCCTGATTGGGATCAAAAATCGCCGCAGCCGAAAGCGCGTTACTGGTTTGATTGTATTGCACCGGTGTGACTCCCGCGAAATTTACCCAGTGGGCGGGATTGTTGCTGTAAACCGTCTCGCCGCCGCCCGGATTATAATCGACTCCGTTAAAACCGCACCAACGCCCGCTGGTGTCATCGTACACTTCTACGATGACCGGTTCCATAAAACGCTGATTGGGATTGCTGTTCACGTAGAAGGCATTCTCGAATACAATGAAATCCGTCCCGCTGCCATTGGTGATGCGCACCGTTGCCCATTCCAACACCATAGTCGCGTCCGAACCCGTGGCGGACATTTCATACACGTCTAAAGAGCCGGTTGTCAGGCCGCCTCCACAGACGCCGTTTATCGCCAGGGAACTATTCTTAAACCCGCTGCCGGTGTGGCCGGGAGCGCTGATCACCGTATCCGCCAGAGCGACTCCGGACGGCGGTGCGTTCAGGGGACAGGTGCTGGAACTGGTAGATGAATTTGTAATGACCGAGCTTAATAGTAAGAGCGGAACCGTATCTTCCAGTGAAGATTCATCATCTTCTTCCGAGATATACGGAATGTCGCAGGCATTGAACGTAAGCAGCCACAGCCCGATGCAACACAGGTAAACCATTCGTTTTAACATATCGAATGGATGGATTCGTGCTGACAGTATGATTGTAAAGGCGGCCCGTTTCATCCCTGTACCTTCGTGATTGTGGTAAACGTGCCTATGCCGCAACTGCCGCCGGCTTTAGGGTTGTCAGTATTGGCGACCGCGGTACTGCCCTGTGCTTCCTCAAGAGTGGCGGCGTCGAATACAACCTGACAGTAATACGCCTGGCCGTTGATGGGCGTCGTATACACAATCTTTCCGTACTTGCCCTGATTAAAACTGGAATCCGCGTCGGTAAAGTAATAAACGGTATTCTCATAATCATTAAAACCCAGAATAGAAAAACGATTGGGAAAACTGCCGTCTTCGCGCCAGGCGGTTTCATTGATGGTGATAGTGGTATTGAATTCCGAACTCCATTGACCGGTCATTTCCCAACCCCGGGTCCAGGCGTACAGCGACAATAAAAGCAAGGCATCCTGTTCGGATTGATCGCTTTCATCAGAAGATTTTATTTGATTGGCGCAGGCCGTTTGCAAACAGGCCAGAGCCAACACGAAGTACATTACTATCAGTTTCATTTTGCTCTCCATTCGTAATTGAATACGAAGCGAGCGGGAACCAATTGAATATGGAATAGATCAGATCGAAAACGCAATAAACGGACGCCTGCGCCCTTTGCTGTATTCACGAACTGACATATTGAATTCCGGGAGCCCCGATCGGCTTCAACATCTCCGGGGCCCCCTCGCGGTATTGGCGAGATTGCGATGGCCCTTATCCTCGGTAGACATCGCGGGGAAGATCTGACTTACGCAATAGAGTCGATGCTCATTGCGATCACAGTTGCGGGACAGCGCGGGATTCTCACCCGACTTCCTCCCTGGAGATGTATCCAGAAAACCGGGCGATTGCTGGATGTCAAACAAAAGAGCATACGGAAAAAATCCGCTGTTCCCATATGCAATGGACGCCGGTTTGCGGGGCCGGGCGGAGTTTCAAGCGTACATCTGGAACAAAACGGATGAAAGAATGACCGAGTAGGCTATTTTTTTCGGTGCAAATCAGAATTGACCGCCGCTTCACCGGATGACTTTTGAAAATATGCAGGGGACCGCACTTAAACACGGCATCAAATGGCGTCGAGATTCGCTTAAAGAACGTGTGGCCCGCATCGGCCTGCCTCCGGGAACGTTACCGGTCGAACAATCCACCGGCGCAACGCACCTGCAGGCGTTGTTTTATACCGCCAATACTTTACGAACCGTGGAGCCGGATGCGACCGGCGCATTCAAGCAACAGTTAAAACGTCGACGAGGCGAAAAGCTCTGGTTACGGGTTGCGGATGCGGATGCGCATGTCTTAAAGAAGTTGGGCGATTTCTTTGAATTGCACCCGCTTACCCTCGAGGACCTGCATTCCCGGGACCAACGTCCTAAAACGGATTACTATGAAAACTATGTAGTGACCATTGTGCAGGCTACGCGCATGGAAGCCGGAACCATACGTCACTATCAGGTGGCATTGATTGTCGGATCTGATTTCGTAATATCGGTGCAATACAATTATGCCGAATTGTTTCAGCCCATTCAGGAACGCATTCAAGTGCCCCGGGGGCGATTGCGCAAAGAACGCAGTGATTATTTATACTACGCATTGCTGGACCTGGTAGTGGATCATTATTTCAGCGCTCTCAGTTACGTCGAAGAACGATTGGAAGAGCTGGAAACCCGGGCGGTAGGTCGCTATCAACAGAGTATCATTCAGAAAGTGCACGTCCTGCGCGGAGATATTTTTCATCTGCGCCGGTTGGTCATTCCCCTGCGCGAAGTGATACGCCGCCTGGAAGTGGAGTTACCCGATTTTTTCGTTTCAAAGAACGTTATTTATCTGCGGGATATTTACGATCATATAGTCCAGGTTATCGACCGGGTGGAGGTGCATCGAGAATTACTGGCCGGCATTTATGATTTACAACTGTCCATGGCCAACTATGAATTGAATAACGTAATGCGTGTATTGACCATCATTTCCACAATTTTCATTCCACTGTCATTCATTGCCGGTGTGTACGGCATGAACTTCGACCACATGCCGGAAATACATTCTTACTACGGGTATCCGATTGTGCTGGGAGTGATGCTTGCCATCGGTGCGGGCATGCTGGCTTTTTTCCGCATGCGAAAATGGTTGTAGTCAATCGGATAAAACAACCCGTCAGTCGTCGATCACAGTCTGTGACATTAATAAAAGGAACAGGTCGGTCCGTGCGGGAACCGACCTGATACTATTGACCTGACGAATTCTTATTATCGATTTTCGCTCAACTGTGTTCCGGCCAGACTGTATTCAGAAAGTCCAGTAACTTCTGCCAGGACTGTTCATCGGCGGCCTTGTTGTAACCGATGGGGATTTCAAATTTTTGACCCATTTCATCTGCGGCCGGATTGGTAAAAGCGTGTTTGGCATCCGGATATTCGACGATTTCGAAATCGACATCAGCCGTTTCCATTTCCTGACGAAAAGCATCCACCTGCTCGGGCGGTACGAATTCATCGGCGGTGCCGGTCATTATTAACAGACGGCCTTTCACGTCACCCGCCTGGGCCGGTTGTTCCGTTCCCAGCATGCCATGAAAGGAAGCGACTGCGTCCAGGTCCACGCCACGACGGGCCATTGCCAGAACCACACCGCCACCGAAGCAATAGCCGATCGCTCCGATCCGGTCCGGGTCTACCGAAGGATGTGCTTTTAGCTTTTCCATGGCCGCGCGAAAGCGCGCTTCCGCGGCCGGTAAATCGGCGAATACCGCTTTGGAAAATTCACTCGCCTTAGAAGGGTGATCGGCTGTTTTACCGTCGCCGTACATATCTACCGCCAGAGCCGTATAACCCGCTTCGGCCAATCGACGGGCCGCGTTACGGGCGTGTTCGTTATGCCCCCACCATTCATGCACCACCAACACGCCGGGGTGTTTATGTTCGGCATGCGATTCGGAGGGATAAGCGAAGAAGCCCACGTATTCCTGTCCGTCTACGCTGTAGCGAATTTCTTCCGTCTGAATTTGATTGTCCGGCGAGCAGGCTACCGCGCCGGCAATGAATATTGTGAGAACGGTTGCCAGGGCCTTGCCGCCGTGGCTACCGATAGATTTTAGAGATAGGTTGTTAAACATAACCAGAAGTGAAATGTTTTTAACGGAAAATGTCAAGTGCTTGTACACTACTCACTTGCGTTGATCCAGTATGGCCTGCAGGCGATGCTCGTAGTCCTTCCAGAATTTTACCGGACTGTGGCGGTCCAGGTCTTCCAGCACCGAACTGACCGGTTCGGCGGCCTGGTGATTGATGATCTGGCGGCGGATTTCATTCAGCCGGTGGATAATGGCGTCGATGCGCTGCCAGGCTTCCGATTCTTCCTCCGATTGGCGTTCGACTCTATCGAGCAGAGCGCCGATTTCACGAAAGAGGTTCTGGATGGCATGGATTTCGTCGGTTTCCATACGGTCTGTATCGGATGACCGGAGCGAAAGTCAATCGGGTTGTGTCGAGAATTTCAGAGAATGGGACCGGCCCTCACCAGAGATGGGCATAGGCTTCGCGAATCAATTCACGGGCCGTTCCGTGGATGCTGGCTTCGATGATGTCGCCATGGGCCATCACAATTCGATTAAAATCCAGGCTGAGCAACAACTCTATGGATTCCCGCAATTGATCCGGATTAGAATACAGGCGAAACTCGGGCGAAGGCGCCGGTCGGCCCCACATGCGAAACAGGCGGGCGAACAATCTGGTTGCCAGGCCCAATCCGGGGCTGTTTTCGGTGAAGTGCTCTATGAAATCGGTTACGATTAAAGTACGTGAACTCCTGTGTAGAAACACCACTTCCTGTAAATAATCGTTACCCCGGATAATGTACTGATCCAGGTCGTGGCTCCAGGCGTCCGGAGGTGAATCGTTCAGAATTTCATCAAATTTCAGGTCGGCCCGTCGACGGGGCAATGCCGGCGAAACATACAGACGACTGTCGGGATACTCGAGTAAATAGGGTTCCGCGAAGATATGGTGCAGAGCATTGGGACAGATAATATGCAGCGGTCCGTTGTTATATTCCAGAATGCGCAGATTCATGCGCACTTCATCCGTTAAGGCCACCGGAGAATGCACAAAAAAACCGCCGTTGCACAATCGCACCAGAGTCATTCGCGTTTGAAAACGCAAACCCCAGAAGCGCACCGGACACTCAAAGTACCAGATGTTATCTGCCAGTTGCGGAAAAGACATACGGGCGTTTAATAAATATCATTGCACCATAACTTAACATTTGAATCCGATCGCCGGTTGGATTTGATCTCTTATAGCCTGGTGCGGTCGCAGCCCATCTCATTTAGAAATCAAGATTGCTACCGTATTTCCAGGATCTGATGGGAGGGTTTTTACGCAATCAAAGATAGGGGAAAGGGAAGCGATTGGTCGTCGGTGTATGCGGTAGTCTTCATTCGATGCTTGTCCGGGGCTGCAAATCCGGAAATTGGCGATATAATGCTTATACCCGCAATCGATTTGAATCCCGATGATTATTGCGGCGCATCGGGAAAATCGGGCGTATTGGGCTCGGGATTGTTTCCTTCGCGCCCGTTGCGGAAGAGGGCCTGTACTTCATTCGATGCCAGTTCCCGCCCATAAATGCGCACATCGTCGATACCCCCGCCAAAAGCCAGAGCGTTCGTATCCCAGGGCGCGATGCCGATACGCAACGGATTCTGATTGGAACCGATGGGTCGGTTGCTGACGGGAATGCGCTTCACTTCGCGGCCATTTACATAGCCCACCATTTGGCCGCCGGTTTGCCAGGTCAGAGCCAGGTGCGTCCATTCCTGAAAAGCAAACGACCCGGCCAGAAAATGAAAGCGCTGCCCGGAGCTATCCCAGACTTCCGGAAAAAATGTATATTTTAAACCGTCTTTGACATCGGTGCCCAGTACGAAGCCTCCGTCAAAGCGAGCGTTTGTTTTGCCGATGATCTTGCCGCCACCGATTTTCACCGGACGATTATCTTGCCAGAGCGCATTGGCCGGAAAAATCCACACGGAAACGGTCATTTCCTGTTCAGGAACCAGGCCAGGTTGATTCGGAATTTCCACCCATTCCCGGTTGTCGGCGGTCAATCTAAACCAGCCGTGCCCATCACGCATTGCCGGGCAACGAACCGAACCACCGCAGCGGGCGTCATGGCCCTGACCGGAGGAGTCGCGAAATAACTGACTGCCGTTCGTTTCGTTAAACTTTAAGTGTAATATTAATTCGTCCGAGTCGGCCATCAGCGCGGTCAGCGTCAGACACAGGACCGCGGAACAGATTATAACTTTTTGCTTCATTTGCATACCGGAATGTTCCCTTTGCTTATTTCGAACCCGCCTTTTTCACTGAGACCGCCGGTTTTCCCGGAAATTGCTCCGTTTTTTTGATACAGAGCGTCTTCAGATTCTGGACAGCTATCTGCGCCGTTTGTCGTCAGATCCGGATGGGCAATCGTCCATATAAACCGACGTGGTCACCTTCCGGCAAGTTTGAGAAAAAATCCAGTAAAACCTGAAATGCAATCACTCGTGAACCGGCCGCCGGATGCGATTCAAATAAGCATATATCGGTCGGAAAAGAATTCACTTTACAGTCCCTGTTTCCGTCTTTTTTTTAAAGTGAGCCGCGCAAACATTCGGTTTGCCGGAAGAGGAACAATCTGGCCATGAATCCTTCCGATGCCACCATAAGCAATGTATTACGGCAGGAAAAGCACATCACCGTAGTGGGCTTGAGTCCGCGACCGGAACGGCCCAGCCATTCGGTTACGGCATACATGATCCGGCAGGGATATGCCGTAGTCGGCGTACGGCCCGGAGTAACCGAAATCCTGGAGCGCCCCTGCTACCCGTCTTTATTGGAAGTCCCCGAACCGATTGGAATCCTGAATGTGTTTCGCGCAACCCGCTTTATCCCGGATATTGTGGAGCAAGCCTTGCAACGCGGTGTGCGCATACTCTGGTTGCAGGAAGGTATTACGCATGGTCCCGCCGAGCAACGCGCGCGTGATGCCGGTATGCAGGTCGTATCCAATAAGTGCATCTTAAAAGAATACAATCGTTTGCTGCGCTGAATAAACAAATCAGCGTATATCGATTGTTTTGCGTATCGCCTTAAGTGCGCGACAACATAAATAACGCCGGGCAAATTCGTCGATGATCACCAGCTACCGGAGGCACCACCGCCACCAAAACTACCGCCCCCGCCCGAAAAAGAACTGCTGGAAGATGAACTGGAACTGGAAAAAGAAGACGATCCCGATGACGAATAAGAACTTGATCCTCCCGAGTACGAACTCGATCCCGATGACCAACTGCCTCCGGACTTGCGGACAGCCCTACCCAGATTGACTAAAATGCCCAGAACGAATATAAAAAACGAAAACACTATCCAGCAAAAAACGGCAAGCGTCAGTGTCGCTTCCAGATCGAGGCCGATGATTCCGAGAAAGGAAAGCGGCGCCAACAAAGTGGAAACCCAGACGACGGTCAGAATTATTCCCCAGACCCGGTGGGTAAAAAAAGCCAGTAACAGACCGATCAATCCGAATGCGCATGCCATGATTCCAAACACCAAACCTACAACGAGCAACGCGTCATCGGCACTTTCCTCTGGCGGCGGCAGGTCTTCTCCGCGAATCAATATTGCCAGCGCGTCCACACCGGCCGCGATACCGTCATAAAAATTGCCCCTCTTGAATTCGGGTACGATGAATTCATCTATAATGCGATTGGCGACGGCGTCCGGAATCGCGCCTTCCAGCCCGTAGCCCACTTCAATTCGAAGCTTGCGATCTTCTTTGGCAACCAGCAGAATAACGCCATCATCTACGCCCTCCCGACCGATCTTCCATTCCTCGGCCAATCGGATGGAATACTGTTCGATGGCCTCCGCTCCGGTAGTGGGTACTATAACCACCACGAGTTGGCTGCCGGTGTCACGTTCCAGTTGCTCCAGAATGGCGTTCAATTGCTCTTTTTCCGATGCGCTCAGGGTTGCGGTCGTATCCACCACCCGACCGGTAAGCTCCGGCAAATCGGCTTCATCGGCAATCAAACCGTGAAAACTTATAGCCGTAAGCATCAACCACAGACCGACAAACAGAGCCGTGTGTTTGAGCGGTGCGGGGCAATGAAACCGATCGGCCGGGTTTGATAGCAAAGAGTCGGGTGAGTGTCGCATGTGTAATTGTTTATAAGAATATTGCTTACATAGCAAGTCTATTTCATGGATGCATGGGAGATTCGCATTAATACAATTTTCTGGCCGATCATATCATCACAATCGGAAACAGTTGAATCAGAATCGCATCGGATTTATCGGGTCAATGTCTGACGCAAAAATAACGCCCTCCTAACTGATGCTTCTGAAAATACGTCGTCAGTTGTTTGCGTAAGGGTAAGTTAGAACGTGGATATACAGGATCTTCACAACCATGCCATTGATTTGATGGATGAGATTTTTACCATCATTGAAAAGGAAGAGCAGCAGGGTAAATCCCTGGATGAACTGGCGGTACACCAGAAGGCCATTGATATTCTGGCGCATCGTCTGGCCATCGCCGAGCATGTGTTGCGCAGGTACAGTCTGGAACAGGTTTACTATCTATTGCTGGAGGAATTCCGTTATAACTGAGGAAGCGCAAATCAAACACGGCCGCTGAATCCGTCACCCGTCACCCGTCATCCGTCACCCGTCATCCGTCATCCGTCACCCGCCAATCAATCCCTCTGAATATGGTTTTCCCGGTTCCCTGCCGATTCTTGATTCAGTGCCACAATCGGCAGGCAATTCCAATAAGCCCACCAGGAAAAAAAGTAGACATTTTGCCGGAGTCGGACATCTGATTGGTCATGTTCGCCCGGCACTATGGCTCCTCATCCCAACCGGTCACCCGACTGTTGATTGTAATCAGTATCTTCTGGATAGGCGCCTGTAGCAGTGCCGACTATCGACAGACTCCGCTTTCCGATTTGCCCGGGCGTGACCTTACATTGCGGATTGAAGGCGATGTGCGTGCGGTACAATTGTATCGTAAGGGATTGATGGATATTTTGCTTTATATCGATACCCATCCGAATCTCTTTCCACAGCGCAAACAAACCGGGACGACGGTACTGCGTGAGGAACAACGTCACGCCGCCCGGGCCGTGTATCGATCTTTTCTGGATTACATGCTGGCGCTGGAATCCATCGATCATTACCATCGTGATTTTTATCGCCTGCCCGGCAGCGCCCGTGAAGACTCTCTGTTGATTACCTACAGCGCGTTTCTGGCCCGCTACCGGTTCGCTATGGCATTTATTGAACGCATGGAAAAAGAGCCGGCTTTTGATACCATGTTAAATGAACAATATCCGGAATTGGGCATACCGTCGGATAGTTATGCTGCTTTAAAATATCGATTCTTGCACATCGGTCGCGCAACGGGGTTCGTAGCGTTTAATACTCTGTATAAAGCGCACCCGGGCGAACGTCGACCGGTTCTGCGTCAGGCCATCGAGAACGATCGCGATTACGTATGGGACGCCGGTAAGTGGGACGGACCGATGATGACCATGCAGAACGCGGTGGCCATTGTGCAGAGTTCGGGTCAGAGCGCCTGGATGCCCGTGCAGGCCGGCGTGGCGGAGTGGATGGGCGACACCAAAGTATTGCGCCTCGGTCGTGCGCTGATCAATGAACAACAAATTCACACCCTGAGCGCTCAAATGCAACCGGGTGATTTCATGTTACAACGTCGCGAATGGTACTTATCCAACATCGGCTTGCCCGGATTCTGGTCGCATGCCGCTCTGTACATCGGCACCGCGCAAAAACGCGCCGCTTACTTTGATGACCCGGCCGTAAAGCAATGGGTGCGCAGTCGCGGCATCACTTCGGGCGATTTTAACGAAATGTTGCAGCGTCATTTCCCGGAAGCGTATCGTCGTAGCCTGGAGCCCGAAAGCGACCATATACCGCAGGTGCTGGAAGCCATGAGCGAGGGTGTGGTGTTCACGTCCATGGAGCACTCCGCCGCGGCTGATTCGGTGGCGGCGCTGCGTCCGGATGTATCCGTTCTGGAAAAAGCGCAGGCTATTTATCGCGCGTTCTCTTTTGCCGGCCGACCGTACGATTTTAATTTTGATTTTCGAACCGATGCGGAATTGGTTTGCACGGAATTGATTTATAAAGCGTATGAACCCCGCGTCGGATACGGTGGCATTAAAATTCCGCTGGTGGAGATGCTCGGTCGCTATACTCTGCCGGCCAATGAATACGCGCGTTTGTTTGATAGCGAATACGGCGGAACTGATCAACAATTGGAGCTGATCGCCTTTCTGGATGGAATCGAATCCCGGGGGAGCGCCATCCAGGGCGGACTGGCCGAGTTCAGAGAAAGCTGGAAACGTCCCAAGTGGCACATTCTGACACAGAATGCCATGCGTCGGAGTATTGCTGACGATTATGTATATCAGAGCAATCGCGCCGACGATCTTCTTCTCCCCGACTTATACGCCTATTGAGTGTGTCACGCGCGAGTAAATCCTATGGCCAGCAAGAAGACAACGAAGAAAGCAAGCAAGAAGGCAACGAAGAAAGCCAGCAAGAAGGCAACGAAGAAAGCAAGCAAGAAGGCAACGAAGAAAGCAAGCAAGAAGGCAACGCAATCATCGGGCAGAGAACAGCAACGCTTTGAATCCATTCGCAATCAAATGATTCAAAAAAATAAAGCAATAACCGCCGGTCCCATGATGTCCGCGCCGGGAATTCGTTTTAGAGGCAAGGTATTCGCTTTCTATTACAATAATAGTATGGTTTTTCGACTGGGACGCGATTTTGACGCGACCGGTGCGCGTCTTACGGACTACACTCTGTTAAATCCTTTTAAGCATAAGCCCCCCATGCGCGATTGGTTCGTGGTAGGCTACTCGCAACACAAACGCTGGCCCGAATTGGCTAATCTGGCCTGCCAGCGCATGCAGACATGAATACGACCAAAACCGAAGCGAGCTATCCCATGGTCGCGCGCACACTGCGCGGTCTGGAACCGGTCCTGGCGGAAGAACTGCGCGCGCTGGGTGCCGGAGATGTGCAGGCTCAGAATCTGGCGGTCGCGTTTACCGGCAATGATTGTCTGCTGGTGCGGGCCAATCTATGGCTGCGAACGGGATTGCGCATCATTAAACCCATCCATCGTGTAACTCTGGAGAATCAACAGGATTTATATGACGCAGCGCGTCAGTATGATTGGTCGCGACATCTAAAAACCAGCGATACTTTCGCAATCGATACCGCCGTACATTCACCCCTGTTTACCAATTCGCAATTCGTAGCCTTCCGGGTAAAAGACGCGATTGTGGATCGCTTTCGGGATACCACCGGTCGACGACCTTCCGTGGATATTAAAAAACCCACGCTCCGAATACACGTGCACATCTTGCGCAAGCAATGCGTGTTTTCGCTGGATAGTTCCGGACAGTCGCTGCACCGCCGCGGTTATCGCAAGCAGGCCGAGGCCGCGCCGATTATGGAATCGCTGGCGGCCGGACTGATTCTGTTGAGCGGCTGGAAAAAAGACACGCCGTTCTACGATCCCATGTGCGGAGCGGGCACCATCGCCATCGAAGCCGCTTTGCTGGGTGCGGGTATTCCGCCGGGCTGGCAGCGACGTCACTTCGGTTTTCTGAATTGGCCGGGCTTTTCTCCGGATCTATGGGAAGCGGAGAAAGAAGCAGTGCGCCGGGAAGTAGCCCAAACGGCGCAGACCCTGAAAGAGCGACCGCTGCGCATCATTGCCCGGGATTTATCTCCGGACGCCATTGCTACCGCCCATGAGAACGCTCGACGCGCCGGACTGCCGCCCGGGTACATCGACTTTCAGGTTCAACCTTTTGACGAGTTTATTCCGGCAGAACCAGGTGTGATTGTGATGAATCCGCCGTACGGTGAGCGCCTGCAAAAAAAGAACATCGATCGTTTTTATAAGCATATCGGCGATCACCTGAAACAAAAATGCGCCGGTAGTTCGGCCTGGATTTTAAGTTCGAACCTGGAAGCGCTGAAGCAGGTGGGTTTACAGGCCAACAG
>JAGRMX010000109.1 GCA_020441025.1 Leptospiraceae bacterium | reverse complement strand
TCTTCAAGCATTCTTTCCCGCAATGTTACGCAGAGCTCGTTCGAATACGGGCTGTTTTACCAGTTCGGCCGACATTTTAAGATCGTCCTCTTCATCCTCGGCAATGTCGCGGATGATCATACGACGATACGCGTTCCTGGTGGCCAGAAAAGATTCCTGTTCAAAGCGCAATAGTGCGTCGATTTTTTTCAGGCACATGCTGCGCAATTTTTCGGAAGATTCGGCCACACCGTCCAGCAGTCCGATTCCCAGTGCATCTTCCGGTTTGTACGCGTTGCCTTCAATCAGGTAGCGCACGGACGAGGGATGCACAATGCGATGCAGTCCATGTATATAACTCATCGGCAATGGCAGGCCGACCATCATTTCCGAAAATCCGATGCGGCCGCTGCCCGCCAGCATGAAGCGATAATCCGCCGCACTGGAAATTACGGCGCCGCCGGCCATGGCATATCCGGTTATTTCCACCAGCCAGGGTTTTTGCAGAGCTATCAATCGACTGTACGCCCGGGTCATCAGATTTATAGTTTTCAGTCTGGTTTCGGCATCCGCTTCCAATAAAAATTTTCCATCCAGCCCGTTGGAAAAAAATTTGGCATGCGCCGAGGTTACCAGGATCGCATCCGCCGACCCGGTCACCTCCTCCATCAGTTTGAGGAATTCTTGCAGGAGGGGTAGATTAAACGTATTGTTGGGCTGCAATAAATTCAGCTCTACAATCGCAATCTTTCCATTGCGACGATCTTCAAAGCCGGTCTTAAAATTTTCACTGGTATTCATAAGAATTCCTCGCATCTCGAAGGGGTCGGTTATGATTCGAGCGATGACTGTAGGTAATAGTCGGAGAAATCATCTTAACAGAACAAGTCATTTTTGTTCACAGGCGGTGAGGCGATGGAAGCGCGCCGACAACAATCATCAGAGCAGTTTGCGCGCTTTGATGCGCAGGTACTCGTTAATCAGACTGGCGTCCATTTCATCCGGAAATGCTTCCAGCGCCAGCACACCGCGATTGCGCAGGCGCTCCATGACACCTTCTTTCCATAGCAAAAAATCGGCCGCGGCGGCCTGAGTGAACAATTGTCTGGTATCCCCGGCCCGGGAATCGACGATCTCCTGTATTTCGCGCTGCTTCAGCAGTACAGCGAAGGGCAGGTGGCGCCCGCTGATGGCGCCCAGATAGGATTGCATTAACCCGGCGTTCATATCGTCGATCACATTCGTAACCAGGCACACCAGACTGCGTTTGCGGGAAACGGTATTCAGATAATGAAAGGCGCGATCGAAATTGCTTTCTTCATGCGAGGCGCGCACGTCATAGGCGGCCTGTACCAACCTTCGATGCTGGGCCGGTCCCGGCGCCGGTTTGACATAGCGAATTACGTTGCCGGCGAAGGCCATCAGTCCGACCCGATCGCCCTGCTTGAGAGCGACGTGCGCGAGTAACAAGACACTGTTCAGCGAATAGTCCAGCAGAGAACGGCCGTGAAATTCGGCGGTCATCATGCGGCCGCAATCCAGTAAGAAAAAGACGGTTTGATTCTGACTCATCTGGTACGTGCGAACAATCAATCGATTCTGCCGCGCGGTGGTTTTCCAATCTATGTGGCGAAAATTATCGTCACGCTGGTATTCGCGCAATCGTTCGAACTCATTATCACCGCCGCCGCGCTGGGTGCGTCGAATGCCCATAAGCCCCAGGTGCGATTTGCGCGCCAACAGCGCGTATTTACTCACGGCCTTTAAATCGGGGTACACATGCATCCGCGATTCGCACCGAATTTTATACACGCGTCGTGCCAGACCCAGCAGGGAATACACGGTAATGTAAACATGTTGCAGTTCATAGCGCCCCCGGCGGTTAACACGCAGTCTGTACTGAATGATATTGCGACCGATGCGCAGGGACATATCGTGCGGGAAGCGCAGAAACTCCATGCCGGAGTGCGCATCGTCGTACAGACGACTGCGAATGTTGCGTTGCAGTCCGCGGGTTACATCGATGATCAGCGTTACGTGATGCGGATAGTGAATCGAAAAAACTTTTTCATGTTCACGACGGGCCTGAAAGCGTTTCTTGCGCGGAACGGTGAACGAGTCGATGAGAAACAACAGCAAGAGCAGTCCGTCGATAACCAGTAATCCCGGCAGCAGCATGTCAATCTGCTCGGAGCTGAGCGGTAAATCGGGCCAGTACTGTACGAACGGAATGGCTATGGCGGCCGCCATGGGCAGCAACAGTAAAATAAGGAATTTGTTCGTAGGATAACGCATTGCCGGTCGTTTATTGTTCTAAATGCATTCCGTTTTAAGGTTGAACTTAACTCGAAACTCCGGAGTGTTTAATGATCGCTGCGCGGAACATCCACACCGGCCAGTACGTCCCGGATGGCATCATCCGGCGTGCGTCCCTCCACCTCCGCTTCGGGCGTCAGCACAATGCGATGTCGAAACGCGGCCGGTGTCAGCGCCTTAACGTCGTCCGGTACGATATAATCGCGTCCTTCCATTAATGCCAGCACCCGGGCGGTTTTCATTAACGCGATTCCCGCACGGGGAGAACATCCCAGATAAATCTCCTGGCGAGAGCGGGTGGCGCGCACCAGACGCGTAATGTATTCGATAATCGATTCGGAGACGCGTATTTGGGCCGCCAGTTGAATGATTTCCATGATGCTCGGAACGTTCATAATGGGCTCTACGCGTTGCAGCAAGTCGAACTGTTCCTGACCGGTGTGCAGGCGGATTATATTCTGCTCCTCAGACTCGGCCGGATATTGAATTAATAGTTTTAAAAGAAAACGATCCAACTGCGCTTCGGGTAATGTGTAAGTGCCTTCCGATTCCACCGGATTCTGAGTGGCCATTACAAAGAAAGGCGGTTCGATTCGGTACTGGCGGTTGTCGATGGTTACCTGATTTTCCTGCATGATTTCCAGCAGGGCCGAGTGAGTTTTAGCCGGAGCGCGATTGATTTCATCCGCCAACAACAGGTTGGTAAACACGGGGCCGCGGACAAACACGAATTTCTGTTCACGTTGATTGAAGATATGTGATCCGGTAATATCCGACGGCATCAGGTCGGGAGTGAACTGAATGCGCGAAAAATCGGCGCCCAGGATTTTGCCGAGCGCGCGCACCAGCAGAGTTTTACCCAGACCGGGAACGCCCTCAATCAGCACATGTCCTTTGGAGAAGAGCGCAGCCAGCGTGCCCAACACCAATTCTTCCTGGCCGATGAATACCTTGCTTATTTCGGTTTGCAGACTCTTAATCTGCGAGGATATCTGGCTGATTTTTTGATCCAGTGACATAGCGATTCAATCCTTATTCTTTCTTTCTTGCAAGCATGCTTGCTATCTTACGTGCGCCCGAGTCAGGCATATGGATTCTGTTTGTGCTCTTCGGAATCTATCGAATTATTGCTTGCTTTCAATTCTTGCGTTTGATGGGCATCGGGCTCTGTAACGCTACCGGTCAAAGCTTCATTAATATCTCCGCCGTATTTTTTGCGGTAATCGATCAGAGGCTCCAATCCTTCGTGATGATCGCGGGAGCGAAACAGCTTGATGCCAAGGGCCTGAATATGTTCCAGAAACTCACGCGAACCGGGCGGACTCTGTTTCAGCGGCGGCCGATCGTGCGGCCAGCGCGATATTAAAAATAAAACCAGAAGCACGATAAAGTGCAGCAATACGACATTCAGCGGATATACCAGCAGCATAGCGAACACGTTTTGTTCTTCGCGAGCGGCACGGTCCACCGGGACCGGCCGATTGGTGATGATGGCCACCTTACCCGAGCCGCTACCGGTGTGGTTCAGTCCATAACGTATCAGATCGCGGGTCAGGCGTCTATTGGCGCTGTCAACCAGCGAATAGTTTAAAAAGGGCTCGGTATTGTACACCAGTATCATGCGGGCGTTGGCGAATAAAAACTCCCGGATGAGGGGATCGCGATTTTCCGTGGCCAGCAAGCGCCGCACCGAAAAATCCGTGAGACCAAAATGCGATTCGGGACGTCCCGGTATGGAGCGCGCGGGAAAACGAAAGCGTCCGTTGAATATATTTTTACGCCGAATCAAACGATCAAAAATTGTGCCGCCCGGGTATTCGGTGTGTCGAAAGCCGAATGGAATGGGCGTGTCGGGCGCCACATTGTTGCGGGTCTGCAGCCGGTCGGCATAATGATTTTGACAGTATTCCAGTTGATCGGGGTGCTCCTGCATTTGCACCGTCAGGCGTTCCCAGAAAGCGACGCTTGCGGTCGTGTCGCGCAGGAAGTACAATAAAGTTTTGTAACGATCGGGAGGTTCCGTAACCGTTTCGTTCTCGTCGGTGGTCTGCAAAGCCGGATGTTGAGCGGATTGTCGGTTCAATCGCGAAGGACCGCGAAGAGCTTCGTCGATTTCTTCAAAGTCGTCCGATTCATCCGGCGATTCCAGTTCGTCCGGATTTGCATCCATCAACCAGGCTTCCAGTTGCAGATAATAACCCATGTCGCGTTGAAATGAACGATCAAAGAAAACCATCATATCCGCTTCGGAACGAACGCGTCGGGTGAGAAAACCGGACTCAAAAACTTCATCCGACTCGGCGCGCAGCAGTGCATAGAATGCGTCCAGTCCATTGATACTGCGTTCATCCACGCTGCCGTACGATTCGTCCACGAGTTGCGTGCATCCGACTCCGCCGGCCGCCAACAGCACCAATACTCCCGATCGGATTAAGCTTTTATACGATTTGCGTGCGCCCATAATCAATCGGTCGGCAGTGTTTGCTCCAGTCGTTCCCATTCCGACGCGATGTGGGTCGTATCCCGTAAGCTGCCGCGATACAGCGCTTCTTCAAAGTTGCGTACGACTCGTTCGAATGCCAGGCTAAATGGCGCCCCGGTCGAAAACTTCGTGCGAACGGCGCGTAAATATTCCCGGGCGGTTCGATCCCGACGCACTTCCACATGACCCAATACCTGCAATCGCAGTAGAGTGAATAAGAACATATATATACAGGCCAACCGAAAATCGCCCTGCCGCAACGCGTCCTTGATCATGTCCTCCAGCGTTCGCGCATTCAGGGGCCCTTTGATATCCGTCGCCCGGGTTACATTTTCAGGCAGGGCTTCGTGGCTGATGCTGGCGTCCGCCATCTGTTGTCCGAGCAGCTCGCGCGATTTCTTGCGTTCGGATAAAATAGAATATAATAAATAGATGATCAGTCCCAGTACGATCGCCGCTCCTATGCCCAGCATAACCGGAATAAAGTACTCGCTGAGCAATGAAGGGCCGCCCGGCGATTCGGGGCGCTCTTTGGACCGCCCTCTTCCGGGATTGACATTGGAATCTCTCTCCGGACTCTGTTGGGCGGCCTGTTCAATTTCCTGCTCGCGTTTCTCGGGTACATCGATTTCTTCCGGCGAGTAGCGATGATAACTGTCCTGCGTTTTATCATACCAGGGCATTTCACCCAGCGATTCCCGGATATCCGTCTCCTGCGCGCACAGTCCGGGTGAAATCAGCGACCACACACGTTCATTGTGCCGGCAGTTCGACTGTTGCACGGTCGCGCCGTTCAACAACGGTACAGCCAGGATGAGCGCGCTCAACAGGATTATATTCCGCTCCGACCTCATGCCGCCTCTTCCGTTTCGCGCACGCCGCGTACCAGAGCCAGTTCCACATCCCAGCCTTCGCGCAGTGAACGCGTATCAATGTAATACAAAAACTTGGCCACCGAATGATAAACAAAATAGATAAACAAAAATACGTGCGTTACAGGGGCGTACAGCAAACTGCCTTTAAACAAACTACCGGCGTCCAGCCACCAATACAGCTTGTGTATATTAAAAATCTCCAGCAAAAATTGCCAGCCGAACGAAGCGGCCAATATAAAAATAAACATTAGAATAAAATCGATTAACAAAAAACCGACCGTGCGCTCGCTCTGACCGGAAGTCAGGGCCGAGAGTCGTTGTCGCACATGAGCGCCTTTTTGCAGTCTTTCAAGCAGGAAGACTTCGCTCTTAAAGAAATGAATAACCAGCGAGCGCCACGGGGCGATAAAGGTCCAGAAAAGCAAAAAAATGTATATCGGACGAATGACGGCCTGTTGCCAGATGAAGCGCGGTAGTATACGCGGCACTTCATTTAGCAGCTCCCGGAATGCGGGTTTATGATCAAAGAGTAAGTTGCCGTTCAGCAGTACAAGCGGAACGGTCATTATACTGCGCTCGATAAACAGCAACAATATGATCCCCAGGTGCCAGTAGGAAAAAAAGTCTTTGCTTTCCCGGGCATATTGATGCCAGAACAGATAGGCGATATTTATCGGCAGGCAGACCGCAATCGCGATTAAATACACCCGTATAAAACGCCCCGCATGTCGACGCATCACCAAAAAAGCAAAATCGAAGATTTCGTCCAAGCGCCTTTGGCGAAGTTGATACTGTATGTTGCGAATGTCCATTTAGTTACGTTTCAACTTTTCGCCGAATTCCATCATCGGCTCCTGAATTTTCTTCGCGGCCAGAAGTCGCATGTATCCGTTATGTTCACGGTGGCGAATATTGCCGAGCACAATGAAATAAAAGATAACCAGCAACAGGCAGAACAATCCGGTGGAATATTTTACATACAGCATGGGCGGTTCGGATACCGGTCCCAGAAAAGCTTCGATGGGCGCCGCCAGTACGATCAACAGTACCGCCGCGGATATTATGGGAATGGAATTGTACGCTTCTTCCCGCAGGGCGCGCATTCGTTCCCGTCCGCCGGGGGCGATCATGGAAAACCCGATGCGTAATCCGGCGCCGGCGGAAAGCACCAGACCGGTAAGCTCGAAGGGCGCGTGGGCGAATATCCAGTTGATGATGTTCATGGCCGATGGGGTCGTCAGGAGGAATCCCAGTACGGCGCCCAGGAAAATCGCGTTGGTCAGAATGGCGAATAAAGAGCCCACTCCGCCCAGTATACCCATGCCGAAGGCGATCAGAGCCAGGGTCGTATTGTGCTGCACATAGAACCCGGCCGATGTAATCATCTCATTCGATTGGGTTTCGTGGCTGCTGTGCATTTCCTCAAAAGCGATCATGGTCGCTTCGCCAAGGGTGGCCTTCGCGAATTCGTCCGAATGATACGCGAGAAAACCGGAGATGATGGCCGGAATGTAAAACGCCAACACGCAAATGCGCACATAGGTATCGCGATAGACTATGCGCGGAACGGTGTGTAGAAAGAAATCCGCAATGTCGCGCATACGATTGCGGGGGTACGAATACAGGTTGCTGTGTCCCCGGGATACCAGTCCTTCCAGGTACTCGCGCATATCCCGGGGCAGGCGCCAGGTATCCGCCAGGCTCAAATCCGTACAGGCCGAACGATACAATCGCGCGAAGCGCAAAAAGAGGCGCGCGCTGATGGAAGCGTCGCGATGATATTCTATTTGTTGTAGAATCCCGTCCAGTTCCTGCCAGTCGGGTCGCCTTTTTTCAATGAATTGCGCGGGGGTCATAATTGTACTCCCGGAAGCTTTTGTTGTATTTCGGATTTTAAATCCAGTTGATCGAGGCGCGCCAGATGATCGCGGTCCATGCTGTACAGGTGAAAGTGCGCCGCCAGAATCAATTCCAGCGCGTCGCATTCCAATTGTTCCGCTCCGAAGATACGTCGCAAATCTTTCTCCACGTTGCGGGCGATCTCATCGGCCCGGGCCGGATTCAATCGGCGTCGGCGGGCGACAAAATCATTCAAGCCCTGGGTGAGCACCGCCGACGGAAAGCGTTGGATTTGCAACTCGGCGGATAAAGCCCGGATGCGGGCCGAGTCTTCCACGAATATTTGCTGGCGGGTCTTTTTTTGCTCCCGGATAACGATGGTGCCGGCCGCCAGATCGCCCAGGCGACGAAAGGGTGCGCCATTAAAGAACATGGCCGTGACCGCCACCAGATATGTAGGAATACTCAAAATGGCCAGCGGCAACTCCCAGGTGGGCGCCATGTCCGCGGCGCGCAATAGATTGCGTATCAAAATCTGAACCACGTCCAGCGAAGTTCCGTCGATCGATACCACCCGTAAACTGAGCGCCATCTTTCCCAGAGTGCGTCCCCGATTCAGCCATTCCATCAGAACGAAATACAGGGAGTTCAGTATAAAAAAGACCAGAAACATAAGGAAGGCGAAAACGCCCCAGTGGCCGGTAGCGGCCATGGAGATACCCATTATAATACTCAGAAAAATGACCAGGCTGAAAATTCCAAAGATTATAACCGCCTGATCGATAGCCAGCGCAACCAGACGGATGAAGGGCCCGGCCATTGAATGTCGAAAAACAATGTACTCGGGCGCGGGTACTTCAAAGACCGTATCAAGTAATTTCTGATTGCGGTAATTCAGTGTAATCCTCTTTGTTTGCGATGCGCGTCGGATGCGCACAGTGACAGCCGGGCTATCCGTCGTGTCCGAATTTTTTCAACAATGCCTCGCTGACCGGACGGGGAGTGAATGCGGCCACGCTGCGCCCGTATCGCGCGTATTCTTTTATGATTGTGCTGGATAAATATGAATACTCACCGGATGCCAGCAAGAATATGGTATCGAAGGTCTTGCTCATTTCATTGTTCATTTGATACATGGCATACTCGTAATCGAAGTCGGTAACGGCCCGCAGACCGCGAATTACCGCGATCGCTTTTTTTTCTTCCACGAAATCGACCAATAGCCCCTTGAACGAAACCACTTCCACGTTGGGCATCCGGCTGGTGACTTCTTTGATCAAATCCATGCGTTCCTGGAAATTAAACAGTCCGCTTTTAGCGCTGTTCACCGCCACCGCCACCATCAGGTGGTCGAATAATCGGCGACCGCGCTCGATAATATCCAGATGTCCGTTGGTAATGGGATCGAATGAGCCGGGATAAATTGCAATTTTCAATCAACTCTCTCCAATGGCGATTTTAAAAAAACCGCGGCGCGGTATTGTAATACTGCGTTGTGA
>JAGRMX010000108.1 GCA_020441025.1 Leptospiraceae bacterium | reverse complement strand
CGTACCGAACAGCCGCTTGTATTCGCGATTAAACTGGGACGGGCTTTCATATCCCACGCGCTGAGCGGCGGCATAAGCGTTCAGACCCTCCTGTGACATGAAGATCCGGGCTTTATGCAATCGAATATTTTTGATATACTGTAACGGTGAATTTCCGGTGATATGCTTGAAGCTGGTATGAAAAGAGGTGGGACTCATTCCGGCTTCTCGGGCCAGAGATTTAATATCCATTTGCGTGTCGTAGGTCTTCTGTATCTTCTGTAAAATGCGCGCAATCTGAAAGAACCCCCGATTCTGTAGCGCCAGAGCCTGTAGAGCCCACCCGTGTTCCGCGCACAGGACTCGATACAGTATCTCTCTGATAATCAGGGGGCCCAGGATGCGCGCATCGCGTTCATTCGTCAGCGTATTCAGCAGACGATAAGTCGCATCGAGCATAGATTCCCGTAAAGGCGCCGAATAAATGCCTTTAGGTACGCCGCTCCCCTCCATTCGAATGCTCTGATCTTCAAGTAGGATCTCTCCGATGGAAACCGGGTTTACAAGTATACTGATACCCAGCACCGGCTCGTCGGCGGGTGTTTCAACAACACACTCAAGAGGCAGCGGAACGGACAGCACGACATAGTTCAGAGGGTCGTACAGATAACTTTCAGCACCCAGATAAATCGTCTTTCTTCCTTGAACCAGTATAATAATCTGAGGTTCGTACGACATGGCCGTACGTTCAACCGGTTCGCTTATACGAAAGATGCGCAATCCGGGAATGGCACCCTCCCGGACACCGTCTTCCGGTAGTAATTGATCAAAAAGAGGAGCCAGTTTCTGCTGAGTATTTTGCATAAGCCCGTGTCTTGCGGATTAGTTCAAGTTGGGGGATAATTGTCGCGTTTATATATTTTTATTCGTCTTACTTTAAGATAAACTATTTTTCGCCACCGATGACTAAAAAATAAACCGATGAGAACACATCAACACAGGAAAAAAACCTTAACCGTGCTGATCGCGATGTTTTTCGTCGGAGCAAGCCTCTGTCGACCGGACGCTACGGCCCGGGTGCCGGGGAGAGAACTTATGAAAATTCAAATTATAATTGGAGCAAACACAATCGAGGGAATGCTTTATGATAATCCCACCGCACGCGATTTTACCGCCCGACTACCAATGACTATGGAACTGAAAGACTACGCGGGCAAGGAGAAGATATACACTTTCTCCAATAAGCTGTCTCTGGAAAAAGCGCCGTCCGGAAGCGAAGGCATGACCGGCGATATAACGTACTATGCACCCTGGGGAAATCTCGCCATTTTTTATAAAGATCACGGATATGCATCCGGATTGGTTCCGCTGGGTCGTATCGAAAATGTAAGCAAACTGGAGGAATTATGCAGGGCGAGCTGTCAGGTTACCATAGAACAGCCGTCAGATTGAATTGATTCCGTTGTGTTCGTCAGGCCGGAATTTGCTTTCGATTGGTTGCATGGTATGAATACTCAATCAATCCTGGCTACCGGCCGACCGCGCAGACAGGGAAAAAGTGCGCACCGGTGGCGCAACCTTTCGCGCATCGCAATTGGATTGCGTTGGAAATAGAACAAAGAAATGTTTCATATTCAGGGCCACCATGCAGGATGTTGATGTACTGATAATCGGCTCCGGACCGGCAGGATCGTCGACGGCGTTGCATCTATGCCGGATCGATTCCCGATGGGCCGGGCGAATTCTGGTGCTGGAAAAAGCCGTACATCCACGGCCAAAAGTATGTTCCGGTGCACTCAGCCATCACGGAGCGTGGGTGCTCAAAAGATTGGGATTGAATCCGCAAATACCGCACCTGACTCTCAATCAACTGCGCATCATCCACGGCAATCGACACTATACTTTTCGCGGCGATCCGGTTGTACGTGTTTTTCAGCGATCATTTTTCGACCACTGGCTTGCGCAGGAAACCCGAAAGCAAGGGGTGCGAGTCCATGAAAACGAATCGGCCCGGGCGATCATAATCGATAGCAATAGCCGTAACGAAAACGAAAACCAGACGGGCGGATCCGCCGGCGTCATCGTACAAACGGACAGACAAACATACCGTGCACAAATGTTAGTCATTGCGGATGGTTCTCGCAGCAACACACGTAAATTGTTAAAATGGCCTTTTCAGTCCCGCGACATGGCGCGCATGCTCGATATCACGACCGCAATGAATCCGACCGGGCAGTCCATGTTGCGGGAAAAAAGGGCGGATCTATTTTTCAATCGGATGGCCGCGGGAATCCAGGGGTACTATTGGGATATTCCTTCGCTGCGCGACGGCCAATACTATGTCAATAGAGGATTGTTCGACAGTCGAATTATAACCGCGCGAAATCGCTTGCCGCTAAAACCGGAGCTGGATCGATACTTGCGCGCGCCGAAACGCAATGTGCAATTATCGGATGCGGAGTTGAAAAGCCATCCGTACCATTGCTTCAATCCGGATAATTCATTCAGTCGGCCGAGAATTTTGCTGGTCGGCGATGCCGCCGGCAGCGACCCGCTGTTCGGCGAAGGAATTTCGTTTGCCCTCGGGTATGGTTCCATAGCCGCGAATCACATTCACCGATCATTTCAAAAAAACGATTTCAGTTGCCGGAGTTACAGAGACGATTTACTGGCCGATCCTGTAATAAAAGAATTGAGTTTTCGTACGAAACTCGCGCGCCTGGCATATACTTTTGAGAATCACAAATTCATACATTTTTGCTGGGGCGTTGCGTCTCTGGGTATTCATTTCACACCCTGGTCAAGAAAGGATCACCGGCCCGCGCCGGACTTTGATTGATTGTTCCCTCACACCGATCCTTTCAACTCATAAATTCACTGGACATTTCGATACAATCCGCTTACAAGTAATTCAATGCCTCCATCTGCCACCCCGGGTGCAATTCCCGCGCCACCATTTAAATTTCCGCCGGGCTATGCTTTTGAAATGCAACGCGATATTCTCGGACTCGCCGATCGGCTGAGTTCCCGATACGGCGGCCTTGTGCGCATTCCCGTTCCGGGGACTAAAATCTTTCTGGCGACCGATGCGGATTTGATTCATTTCGTTTTGGTGGAATCGGAACGCTCCTTCACAAAAGGCCCGCAGAATAAACACTTCGTGCCGCTCCTGGGGCGCGGGTTGGTTTTGAGTACCGGAGCCCACTGGAAACAACAGCGGCGCATGATGAACCCTTTCTTTTCATCCGCGGCTATAAACGGATTCTCGGGGCATTTATTCGCCTCTATCGATGACGTGTTAACGCCCTGGAAAAATCTCATCGGTTCGGAAATTGATGTTTATGCTGAAATGCGAAAACTCACACTACAGATTATCCTGCGCAGTCTCTTCTCCGGACAGGGTCTTGAATACGGTGAACGATTATTCCAGAGTTTCAATTTGCTTTCGGAGTTCTGCATCCGACGCTTTTTTTCGGTAATGCCACTGCCGTTATCGCTGGCCTATATACTGCGACCCGCCGCAAAGCGGGCATACAACGACCTCCAATCAATGCTGGAAAGCCTGATTGAATCGCGTCGCAACGAAAATAATTCCTCATCCCGAACGGATCTATTGTCCATGTTGATGGAAGCGCGCGATGAAGAAACCGGCCGGCCCATGAGCAATCAAGAAATTCGCGATGAGTTGATGACGATTTTCTTTGCCGGATTCGATACGACTTCTGTAGGTTTGAGCATGAGCCTGTATCTCCTCTCACAGAATCCGGAGTGGCGCGATTCACTCGAGTCTGAAGCCGACCAAAAGGTATCCGGATTGATACCAACAGTAGAAGAAACGCGCGGCTTTGACAAAATTACAAAAGCTTTTATGGAAAGTATCCGGCTGTATCCACCGGCATATATGATCAATCGCTGTCCAATTGAAGATGTTCAATACGCAGATTACACTCTACCGGCCGGATCGGTTGTATTGATTTCCATTTGGGGTGTGCAGCGATCGCCTCACTACTGGTCCGATCCGCCGCGTTTCAATCCCGATCGTTTTTCAGAAGAATCCGAGCGTCATCGACACCGTTTCGCATACATTCCATTCGGCGGCGGTCCCCGGGTATGTCTGGGTAAAAATCTGGCTCTGCTGGAAGGCTCGATGATTCTCGGCGCGATCTTAAAAAGTTTTCGGCTGACCCACCGACGCGATCATGTATTGCACATAAAGACCGGTTCCACACTTACGGTGGCCAACGGCATGCCCATGCGACTCGAAGCGAGACATTGATGAGTATTTTATACACACGAACCGAGAACCGTCGGCCCTGCCCGCAATAGCAGCCGATGCTTGCATCTCAAACGTGCACTTGACGGTTTGCCGCCGATGTGTATGCTAGAGCGCAGGGAGAATCTTATGAAATTTGATTTCTGGCTGCGAACGGCACTTCTTATCTCAGTTGCATTTCTGACATCGGTGCTTTTCGCCGACGATCTGCGTTCGCGCGCTACGATGCAGGATGTGCAACTGAGCGAATCCACGCCATACGACAATCGTGCAATAATTCGATTCGATGCACAGGGCAACGGTTATATCGCGTGGAATGTCCAGAAACTGGATCATATTCCGGATCATGGAGTGTATGTAGCACGCTACGATGCGGAACAGGGGCGTGCGAGCGAAACATTCGTGTACATACGCGATCAATACATGCTGGATATGGTCGCACCGGACTCGGAGAGTGTGTCGCTGCTGCTTCAAAGACGCGAAGGGCTGGATCGCTATGACAATGCGGATTCAAATACATACTTCCAGTTCCAGAATTCGTACAATGTTCTGGATATCGTACGCTTCAGCACCGATGGGCGCGAACTATTTCGCACAGCACTGGTGGGCAATAATGGCGTGGATGCAGGAGCGTATTTTTTATGCCGCATGTCCTCATTCGCCCGCCTGGGATTCGACGGCGAAAGGTATTCCGTGTATGCCGAATATTGCACGAACAACACTTCCGAACGCACTCCCGACGTTCACGAAGGCGATTATTTTGTTCAGATTGATGCGCGTGGACGCAAAGTACCCGACACCGAAGACCATTTAAGTGCAAGTCATAGTAGCATCTCGTCCATAGTTATTCCCGATCGAAATGAAACCTATACCATGACCATCGGCGACGGATCACCATACGGATTGCAGGTACGCCGCTATTCATCCGGGCGAAAGATATTCACGGTCGTACCCTACCCGGATCAGGACCATCTCCCGTATGATGACATGTATGCCGAGGCCGAATCGGCAACGGATGCCGGTCTGGTGGGCTCCTTTGTGGTACGCGGCGATTATATCATCGCCGTGATGTCGACCGTCGAGACCAATCGACATCCAATTAAAGACCAACCGGCCGATTTGCTGTTTTTGAAGTTGGATCGTGAAACCGGACGCACCATAGAATCGAAATGGCTGACGCGCACGGAACAGACCGACGAGTCCATGCCGTATCTGATGAACTACGGCGAGCACCTATTGTTGGTTTATAATATCTCGGATGAAGATTTTATGATCGAGGAAGCCGCGCACCTGGCCGTGCTGAATGACGAGGGCAATTTTATTAAAAATCCTATAAAAACAGACTTGAAAGTCGACGCGCACTCGCGATTTTTTTATTATCCCGATGGCGATGTGGGCTGGGTGCGTGTGGAAGGCTACCAGGCCGTGGCCCAGGTGATACGCGTTGCGGTTCCGGAAGGCAATGATGAGAACGCTGAGAATGACATAATTCGAACGCGCAACTGACCGGCGGATTCCGGATCACGAGTATGGGATGTCGGTTGCCTCCGAAGAGGCACTGTCGAGTCGCACTGAATCCGTGGCCGCCTGAGTTTAATTATCCGGCAAACGGTTATTAATACGATATTAAGATTGGAGCCAACATGCAAATTCGTTATTTAACATTACCATTATTGGCCGCTCTCATTTTGGCCTGCAAAGATCCGGCACGGGAGAAGAATGCATAATCGTCGTTTGCGGTTTGCGTGAGTCAACTCACATTCAAAGCATTATAAATGCTCAAATACGTGCAGAGCCTAATCATTCAACCGGCCTTTAGCAAAAGAATTGTCATTGACATGATGCCGATTTCTGTCAAAAGGCATTGAACGGTTACACTTGCTTTCGATCGCACATGCGTTCTCTTAATTTGAGCTTGCTACATTAGTTATTTGTATTATTAAAAATAACATATAGTCAATATTATTCATCGCCTCTCAATTATTGCCTCTGAAGAATCAATGCGCTCTTTACCAAATACATTACCCGATGATGGACTGCTTGTTGGGTGGTCACTGGAGCCAGAGCGCCGGCGGCCTATGATAGGTTTTCACACCGCGCCCGTAAACGATGAAACACCGGCTCGGACATTGGAGCCGATTTTGGACACAGGCGAAGGGCATCTATTCACCGTTGCGCCTACCGGCGCCGGCAAGGGCACTGGATGTATCGTGCCTGCTCTCTTGCGATATGCCGGACCGATCATCGTGGTCGACCCGAAAGGGGAGAACTACGCGGTTACGGCGCGTCGCAGGCGGGAACTCGGCCAGGAGGTAATTCTGCTGGACCCGTTTGAGATTGTTGATACGCAGCAGCGCCATCGTTTCAATCCACTGGATCTCGCAGATCCACGTTCAGACCGATTCGTAGAAGATGTCGCAACCCTTTCCGGTCTGGCAACATCCGGCAACGCGCAGAACTATCACAGCAAAGATCTCTTCTGGCGCGAAATGGGCAAGACCCTGATTACCGCGGTGATTCTGGATATAATGACGATGCCCGATTCGGAAGTCGCGACTCTCTCCGCCGTACGGCAATTTATAAACTCGCCGCTTGAAGTTTTACGAGAAAGATCAAAAAAGTGGCAGGAGGCGGAGCATCAAGAGTTACGTCGATTGGTAGGTATGTTGAGCAACCCTGCGGATGAAACCCTGGGAGGATACGTTGCTTTTGCCATGCATCAACTGGATTTTATTAAAGGGAAGCAATTGGAAGAACATCTGTCTGCGTCCGATCTGGATTTGAATAAGGTGCTGGATGGAGCGCCGCTTACAATTTACCTGGTATTACCTCCGGATAAGCTGGAGAGTCATGCCGGTTTGTTGCGGCTATGGATCGGAACGCTGGTAAGTGTAATCACGCGTCGACGGAAAATACCGGCGAAATCAACACTGATGCTGATAGATGAAGCCGCTCAGCTCGGTGAGTTGCGTGAGTTGCGCCAGGCTATCACCCTGTTGCGAGGGTATGGTGTGCGGGTCTGGACGTTCTGGCAGGATATGAGTCAGCTTCAGAATCTGTATGCGCATGATTGGGAAACGATTCTGAACAACTGTCGGATACAGCAATACTTCGGAGCGACAACCGCAATCGCCGCAGATGCAGTCGTCGAAGCCTCCGGCTATGGTTCACGGGATTCTGTACTTGATCTCGAGCGTGATGAAATGATTCTGAATATTGCAGGTGACGAGGCCATCGTCGCCAGAACGCCGAATTATCTCTATGATCCTCCGTTTCAGAGCCAGTTCGACAGTAACCCGTACTATTTGAATCGAACCGCGGCCGAGTATACTCCGCGAACCCGTCCCGTTTATCGCAAGACCGAGCCACCGGCCGTACGACATCGGGCCCGAACCGTTCGTCAGGCCATGATTCTGGCCAATCGCATATTTCATCCGGTGCCCGTAAAGAACTGGGTGGTACTCGAGGGCGAAGAACGTCTGAAGAGATTGAAGCAGGCAGGAATTGTGGATGAGCAATTCGTCGGGAACAATGCCGTCAGTGTCCGTGTCTGCGAACTACCGTTTTATGCGGGTTGCAATTGGTACGATATCCAGGATGCTCGCTCTTCACCCAATTTACATGCTTATTATGTAATGTGCCCGGAAGATAGTTATTTTTTGAACGGAAACTCCGCCGTTATTCACGAATTGAATGAGAAAAAGAAGCTTTTGCTGAATATCGGCAATGTACGTTTTTACCTGGAGTTTTTCAGTACAAATGTACATGGAGAATCCGGGCGCTTCTTGATACTGGACAGTGCGGATGAACTGGAATGGAAAGAGCCGCCCGAAGAAAGTTTTCTGGATGATCTGCGCCTGAAAATAGCGCCCCCAAGATTGAAGTCTACTTTCAATTCAGAAAAAGGAACTACTTATCTGATCGAAGCCGAATTGGTATACGAAAACGGCATATTCTCCGCCGGCTTTCGAGTTGAAGAGGACGGGACGGTATCCATGGAAGCCGACGCCGTTCTTGCAGGGGATCTTCCCATGGTCCAGGATCTGGAGCGTTTGCGCTTTATTGGTGAATTTGATGAAGCCGGCAAGTTCACCGCCCTGAAATAATTGTTTGAAACGGGCGATTGTACGGAATATAAAAGGAAGTATTGATTATTGTTGCGATTTTTATTGCTATAAATTTTCGAAAAAGCGGAGGCAAACTCATCAAGACCGGTTCCATTATAGTACTGCTCTTTCTAATTTGCGCTTGCGGCACTGTACGTGTGGCGGATATGCCGGTAACCCCGAGAGATAAGGAAACGATACCCGGCTTTGACCCTGCCGCTGCACGGGTTTTGCCCATCAGGATATTTCTCGCATCCGCTCCCAGGACGGCCGTAGCCCATGAGTATCAGGAAATTGTAACCTCCCGGACACGCGAGGTGCTCGGCTCCATCAGCGGGATAGTGATTGTCAATCGTTCCCAAACCGAATCCATTCTCAAAGAGCTGGCTTTTCAACAAACCGGTTTGACCGATTCGGATGGAATCGCAAGAATCGGAAGGTTCACCAATGCCTCGCACCTGTTTCTTGCGTCATTGGCGGACCTTACCATAGAGAAGACGTATCATCCATCGACAGTCATCGGCAACAAACGTGTGCCGGCATACTTTGAATACAATGTACTTTCGGCTATAGATGTGCAGGTCATCGAAGTAGAAACGGCGGAGATCGTGTACAGTGAGAGTATTGAAGGAGAATTCAATCAGGGCAGTCGTGTTCAACTGGACTCTCGTTCGGAGCGGTCCCTGGTTTTGAAATCCCTCGAGAATTGCTTCG
>JAGRMX010000107.1 GCA_020441025.1 Leptospiraceae bacterium | reverse complement strand
ATCGCCGGAGTGAACACCGGCTTCTTCGATGTGTTGCATGATGCCGGAAACGAATACGTGTTTACCGTCCGCAACGGCGTCCACGTCGATTTCAATGGCGTCTTCCAGAAAGTCGTCCACCAGAATGGGATGCTCGGGCGAAATATTTTCCGCCTCTTTCATAAAGTTCACCAGTTGCTCCCGATCATGTACAATCGCCATGGCGCGGCCACCCAGTACATAACTGGGCCGCACCAGGCAGGGATAACCGATGCGGTTCACAATCTTCTCGGCGTCTTCAAAATTATAGGCCATGCCGTTTTCGGGCTGCTGTAAACCGAGCTTGTTCAACATCTCGGAGAATCGATCCCGATCCTCCGCCCGGTCAATCGCGTCCGGCGATGTTCCCAGGATGGGCACTCCGGCCGCTTCCAGACCGCGGGCCAGCTTTAACGGAGTTTGACCGCCAAAAGATAGAATCAAACCGTCCGGTTTTTCCAGGTCACAGATGTGCAGTACATCTTCCAGAGTCAGCGGTTCAAAATAAAGCTTATCACTTGTGTCGTAATCGGTCGAGACGGTTTCCGGATTGGAATTGACCATAATGGATTCCACACCCATATCCTGTAGCGCGAAGGAGGCATGGCAGCAACAATAGTCGAATTCAATCCCCTGGCCGATGCGATTGGGACCGCCGCCCAGAATCATTACTTTTTTGCGATCCGTACGCACCGATTCATTTTGTTTCTCGTACGTGGAATATAAATAGGGTGTGTAGGCCTCAAACTCTCCGGCACAGGTATCTACGGTTTTAAACACCGGACGCACGGATTGTTCCAATCTGGTTTTTTTTACGGTCTTTTCTTCCGCATTTAATAGCGTCAATATTGCATTGCGCTTTTCACTCAGCTTTTGGTCCGAGTCCAGCAGTTGCTGAATCTCATTTTCTTTTCTTAAATAAGCCAGCTGTCGGTCCGAATACCCGTTCTTCTTCATGAACAGCAGGCTCTCGGCATCCAGCGGGTAGCCCAGTTCGGCGTAACGTTGCTCGATACGTAGCAGGTCTTGAATCTGGTTGAGAAACCAGGGGTCTATGCCGGTCAACTCGGCAACATGCGCTACACTGAACAGCGAAGCGGGATGATCCAGTCCAATTTTGAGAGCCGTACGCACGTCAAAAATGCGTTCCGGATTGGGGCGCGTCAGACTGTTGCGCAGATAATTTTCAAAAGCCTGCTGCCCCTGGGCTTTGAGCTCGGCGTAATTCAGCAACTCCGGCAATGCGCCATCGGCACCGTAACCGGCCCGGGAAATTTCCAGTGAACGAAACGCTTTTTGAAATGATTCCTTGAAAGTACGACCGATGCTCATGGTCTCGCCGACCGATTTCATCATGCTGCCCAGCGTGTTGGGCGTGCCCGGAAATTTCTCAAAGGCAAAGCGCGGTATTTTGGTAACCACATAATCGATAGTCGGTTCGAAACTGGCCGGAGTCTCCCGGGTAATGTCGTTTTGAATTTCATCCAGAGTGTAACCCACCGCCAGCAGCGCTGCGATCTTTGCGATGGGAAAACCGGTAGCTTTGCTGGCCAGAGCCGAAGAACGCGAAACGCGCGGATTCATTTCCACTATGACCATATCCCCGTTTACGGGATTCACCGCGAACTGTATGTTGGAACCGCCCGTTTCAACGCCGATTTCTCGAATGATTTTGATGGCCGCATCGCGCATCTCCTGGTACTGGCGATCGCTGAGCGTTTGCTGGGGAGCCACGGTAATGGAGTCGCCGGTATGTACACCCATGGGGTCCAGGTTTTCAATCGAACAGATGATTACCACGTTGTCCGCCAGGTCGCGCATCACTTCCAGTTCATATTCCTTCCAGCCCAACACGCTTTCTTCGAGCAGGATTTCCTGAGTGGGCGATAGACGCAGACCCTGGGAACATATATGTTCAAAATCTTCGTCGGTGAAGGCGATTCCGCCGCCGGTGCCTCCTAATGTAAAGCTGGGTCGTACAATCAACGGCAGGCCGATGCGTTCGCGAAAAGAACGCGCCTCCGGCATGGAGTTGCACAATTCCGATTCCGGAACGCGCATGCCGATTTCTACCATGGCCTTCTTGAATTCCTGCCGGCTTTCGGCTTTGCGAATGGCCGCTACCTGCGCGCCGATTAGCTTAACACCGGATTTTTCCAGGTATCCGGAAGCATGTAATTCCATAACCAGATTCAACGCGGTCTGTCCGCCTACCGTCGGCAGAATGGCGTCGGGCTTTTCCACTTCGATTACTTTGATGATGGTCTCGGCTGTCAACGGCTCGATATAAGTTGCGTCCGATAAAGATGGATCGGTCATTATGGTGGCGGGATTTGAGTTCACCAGAATTGTGCGGAAACCTTCTTTACGCAGCGCTTTACAGGCCTGGGTTCCGGAATAATCGAACTCACAGGCTTGACCGATGATAATCGGTCCGCTGCCGGGAATTAAGATGCTTTTAATATCATTTCTACGTGGCATGGGTTCCTACCGGACGAATCAATCGTCAGTTGGAAATGGTTTTCAGATTGGATATCCTGTCTACAGGTATTTTGCGCCGACTATCCGACGCGCCCATGGACAGTTTGATTCCGGATGTTTGCGGTTATATTAATATGAATTTGCGCACAAAATACTCATATGCACACACATCAATATGAACCGGAACGATTGAACGCAATGCATGCGTCGGTTTGAAAGTCGATGGCGCAAACGTACGGTTGCGGATTAATGGGATTGGATTCACCTTTCCAGATTTCGTAATGCAAATGCGATCCGGTGGAACGTCCGGTACTGCCCATGGCCCCGATTAACTGTCCACGTTGTACCCGGTCGCCCGCCGAAACCTGTATGCGCGAAAGATGCGCGAACATGGAATAATATCCAAAATCATGTTTGATAACAATAGCGCGGCCGTATCCTCCGGGATGATAGTAAGCGCGTTCCACGACGCCGCTACCGGTGGCGTAGACCGGCGTACCCGTAGGGCCGGACGTATCAAAACCGGAATGAAATTCACGGCGCGCTCGATTGAAAGGATCCGGGCGCTCGCCAAAAGTGGAGGAATCCCGCAGGCCGGTAAAATTTACAAACGGACGACCTACCGGCATGCGTTGATATATACCCAGACCTTCTTCAATTGATTCGCGCATAAACGCCAACACCGGATTTTGATCCGTGATGAGGTGGCGTGCTTTATTCAACTCGTAAACCGGTGGTAAATATGAAAGCGAAACGTTGGTCTGGCGCTTGCGTTGAAGTTCCGTGCCCAGTTCACTTTCCGCATTCTCAAAAGCGTGATCGGCCGTCGGGATGGTGGCAATTTCATCCGCGGAGAGTCCCATCACTTCGGAAATGGATCGCATGCGTTGCCGCAACTCCTGATTCGTATTCAGCAGTGCGACCGTGCTTTCTTCCAGCTCCAGGGCGTAATTAAAATTGGAACCATATAGCGCCTGCAGGCGCTGTAATTCTTTCTGCTTCTGATGATTCTCGTATATTCCGTAAGCCGAGAGAAAGACCGCCAGTCCGAGGGTGCCCACCAGGAACAGAATCATAAACCAGTTCAGTTGCAGGCTGAATATTTTATCCTGACCGTGCGGAATGATCATGATGGTCAGACGTTCCTGTCCCTTTCTTTGAAAGCGGGACACGGCCGTCTGGGACATTTCTTTGATGCGATCGCGAACCATGGGGAGCGGGCGGTTCATGCCAGATTTCCGGTAAAATGCCCCCTGTCAATGATTGCACATGGTATTTTGATTTACCGGGCAGGGCGCGCCTGCACATTGATCGCCGTACCGGCGCGTCCGGCCGATGCACGCAATCGGTTCCGTGCCATTCGGGGGTGGACCGTTTGGCCCACTCTGTCAAAAGCTCAATAGAAACCGCACGGTTGCGGTTTTAAGGTGAATCCGAAATTATGGGAAATTATCAGGTTGCTGATAGAGCAACCTGTTCGAGGAACTATGGCGGCGAAAAAAAAATCAAACTCCGGTAAAGCCGGGCAATCCAGCGATTCCGGTGTGGGCAAAAAGGACGCACAGTCGTCCCGGACCCGGGAGCAACTTGAAACGTCGCAATCGACCCCTGCGTCCGCACCGGCCGGCGCGGATGTCGCTGTAGACAGTTCCGATTTATATGAAAACCGGGTGCGCAAACTGCGGGCGTTGCAGGAAGAGGGGCGTAATCCGTACAGTCAGAGTTATCATCCCGAACATCAGGTAGCCGATCTCCTGAAAGTTCCCGCCGATAAGTACGCTCCGGAAACGATCTATTCGCTCGGAGGTCGTCTGCGCTCCCGTCGATTGATGGGCAAAGCGGCATTTCTGGACCTGGAAGACGCGTCCGGTCGCATGCAGCTGTATGCCAGTAATAAAGATGAGAGCGTCGATTTTGAACTCATCAAGAATCTGGACCTGGGTGATGTGATCGGTGTCGAGGGCTATCTGTTCACCACCAAAACGGGCCAGACCACCCTGCATGTTACCGGATGTACACTGCTGGCTAAATGTCTACGGCCTTTGCCGGTAGTAAAAGAAGCCGACGGCCAGGTATTCGATGCTTTCAGCGATCGTGAGCAACGCTATCGCATGCGTTATGTGGATTTAATCGTTAACCCGGATGTGCGGGACACATTTATGAAGCGTTCGCGGATCATCAGCTCCATACGTTCCTTCTTGAATCGGCGCGGCTATCTGGAAGTGGAAACACCGATGATGCACCCCATTCCGGGGGGAGCGGCCGCGCGACCATTTGTAACACATCATAACACTCTGGATATGGATCTGTATTTGCGCATTGCGCCGGAATTGTATCTGAAACGTTTGATCGTGGGCGGCTTTCCGCGGGTATTCGAAATCAACCGTAACTTTCGCAATGAAGGCATCAGTATTAAGCACAACCCGGAATTCACAATGCTGGAATTGTACGAGGCGTTCGGCGATATGGAAAGCATGCTGCGTCTGTGTGAAGAGTTAATCACGTCGGTCACGAATGAAATTTGCGGTTCATTGCAAATAAACTATGGCGGTCAGCGAATCGATCTGTCACCCCCCTGGCGACGGGTTACGTACGCGGATATTATTGCCGAGCACAGTGGAGTACACATTGCGGCCGATATGAATCTGACGGATGTGCAACAGGCCGCGCGCAAGGCGGGCTGTCCGGAAGATGAAATCAAAAAATGCGGAAGCATCTGGCAGGTGGCCGAATTGCTGTTTGATGAAAAAGTGGAATCAAAGTTGATACAACCCGTTTTTATTACCGATTATCCGGTGGAGCTTTCCCCGTTGGCCCGGGCCTATCCCGATCGCCCGGAGTTCGTCCAGCGCTTTGAGCCCTATATAGTGGGCCGGGAAATTGGAAACGCCTTTTCCGAGTTAAACGATCCCGCCGAGCAACGCATGCGATTTGAGGAACAGGTACGGGCTCGTGAGGCCGGTTGGGAAGAGGGCGGTTACATGGATCACGATTATGTGCGCGCCCTTGAATATGGTATGCCGCCTACCGGAGGCATGGGCATTGGAATAGACCGCCTGGTGATGCTGCTGACCGATTCGGCTTCTATCCGGGACACAATTCTCTTTCCACAGCTGCGTCCGCGTGACCTGGCGCACCCCGACGATTGAGATTTTCTTTGTTTAAATAACAGATAATCCTCATCAGCCCACCCTGCACAAACGGGCTCTTGATCGGTGCGGTATGTAATTGGTTAATATCCAGGCAGAGACAGGGGATAAATCAGCATTTTTCGGTCATAAATGGAAAAGGTTTCTCGACATCCTATGACAAAATGCGTATTCTGTCATAGGATTGCAATAGACGCGTCTGTACGATACTGAGCGCGCTTGTTTTCCAGCCCGAATCGCACACAGGAATGAGTCCATGGGATTTTTGATCAAAGACCTGAGCCGGATGACCAATTTTTCTCCGGCTCGCATTCGTAAATGGCAGGAGCGCTACCAGATTTTTGCCCCCAATCAGGGCAGCAATGGATACTGGTATTATACCAACGATGATTATCGGGTGTTGCGTAATATTCAACAGCGACTGGCCCGGGGTCAGAAACTGGCGGAAGTGATGAATCTGGGGCGTGATGCCCTGCTAACCAATCCGCTGACGGACGAATTTCAGGACGAAGAATGGCGCATTATCCAGTTAATCAAAGACGCCCGTTTTGAGGATGTCGGTCGGCATCTGGACGAGTACCGCAAAGGGCGGAATTATGCCGAATGGATTCGGCAGGTTGTACAACCAATGGTGGTATTAAGCGGTCGGGCCTGGGAGTCGGGTTTTCTGACGGTGGCCGAAGAGCACTCTTTTTCACGCTGGTTTCATTCTTATATGCTTAACACGGTAGAATCCGTTCAAGGAGACACACTACCCGATTGGATGATAACAGTGTTTCCCGGGGATGAACATGAATTGGGCGCTCTAATGCTGTACTGCAAACTGCGCATGCGCAAGATGCCCGTGCGATTTACCGGAATGTTACCACTTGCAGAATTGCGTCGGGAATTGGTCGGGCAGGGCTATCGAAGAGTGAGCATCAGCGTGGTTATGCCGCAATCGACCGAAAAGCTGCGTCAATTACGGGAAGATTTGACGCGAGCAGCTCCGGACGTAAAGATTTGTTTCGGTGGTTGGGGAATGCGTTCTCGCAATCGTCTACCGAAAGACGCGAATAAAAAAGCAAAGTAAACTCTACCGATCCGATGCGACGAACGCATTTGCGCCTCCTGTGTAATTCAAGTCGCATAGCCACTTTTACTTACCGGGGATCAAAAACTTCCGAGCTGGAATATGATATCGGATCGGTACAAAGCGTCGCTGGATGCTTCCAGTACTTTAAGAAACTATCGGTATACCGTGCCGGCGATGTTCCAGAGATGCACGTGAAAATTATTTCCGCGGCATTTCTGGAACATCTCTGTTTCCGGTTAACCCAAAACGTTGAAAGGTTACCCTCAGGAGTTGATGCGCTGTAAAATTTCAAACAACCGCATCAACTACACCCATCAACTACACCCGGTAGTGGCTCCACAGGATTGACATTTTAAGCAAGAACCGTTCCGCACCAATGTCAGTTGACCGCATTCCGGACACGGGTCGCCCTCATAGCCCTGCATGCGGGCTACTTCGGCCGATTGCAGCTGTCGGTTGAGAGTGATGGTTGCCGGACTGGTTTCCAGATTTCCACCGCCGGCGGGCATGTCCGGCATCCAGGATAAGCGCTCCGTGGAGGGATGTTCAGCCGAATTGTCTTCCGAATCCGTGGATACTCCTCGTAGCTCTTCTTCAATGGCAGATAAGGAACCACCCAGGGACGCACTGCGCGAAAGCGGTCGACGCGGCTGGGACTCGGCTTCTTCGCCTTTGCTGATGGCATCCGCCCGTAAATCTTCCGGCTGCACCTGCGCCAGATCGTTGCGCCCCAGATAGGTAATGGCCAGTTCCCGAAACACATAGTCGATGATGGAGGTGGACATTTTAATATGCGGATTGCCCTGTACCATACCGTTCGGTTCAAAGCGGGTGAATACAAAGGCGTCCACAAACTCTTCCAGTGGTACGCCGTATTGCAACCCCAGGGAAATCGCAATGGCGAATGAGTTCATCAGGCTTCTAAAGGCCGCGCCCTCTTTGTGCATATCCAGAAAGATTTCGCCCAGATGACCGTCTTCATATTCGCCGGTACGCAGATATACTTTATGACCGCCCACACTGGCCTTCTGAGTATAGCCTGCGCGTCGATCCGGCAAACGACGACGCTTGGCCAGGTAACGATACACCACCTGTTCTACCGCCTGATGTTGCGATGCGGTCGCTTCCGGCCCCGCGTTGATCACCGCGGCGGTGGTTGTTTCGGTCGCTTCTTCCGTACTTTCTTCGCTGTCGTCTTCATCGATTTGAATGTTCAACGGTTGGGAAAGCTTGGAACCGTCGCGATACAGGGCCACCGCCTTATTCATTAACTGCCAGGATAGCCAGTAGGCCGCTTTGACATCTTCGACCGTGGCGTGGGCCGGTAGATTGATGGTTTTGGAGATGGCGCCCGAGAGAAAAGGCTGGGCTGCCGCCATCATGCGGATGTGCGCTTCCCAGCTCAGGTAGCGCTTGCCATACTTACCGCAACGATTGGCGCAATCAAACACCGCGTAGTGTTCCGACTGTAAATGGGGAGCGCCTTCAATGGTCATGGTTCCGCAGACAAAATCGTTTGCTTCGGTAATCTGTTCGCGCGTGAATCCCAGTGCTTCCAGCAAATTGAAATCAAAGGAGTCAATTTCATCGCCGAAGCCCAATTGATTGCGCAGTAAATCTTCACCCAGGGTGAACTTATTAAAAATAAAGCTCAAATCAAACGCGGAACGAGTGGCCTGATCCAGTCTTTGCAGGACTTCGTCCGAGAAACCCTTTGCTTTTAAGCTTTCATGATTGATGTGCGGCGCATTGGCCAGAGAGCCCGAGCCCACACAATATTGAATGATATCGCGCACCTGAGCCTCGTCATAACCCAGACGTTGCAGGGCGGGCGGTACCGACTGATTGATGATCTTAAAATAACCGCCGCCGGCCAGCTTTTTGAATTTCACCAGAGCAAAATCGGGCTCGATGCCGGTAGTATCGCAATCCATCACCAGGCCGATAGTACCGGTAGGCGCCAGCACGGTCACCTGCGCATTGCGATAGCCATATTGCTCGCCCATCTGTAAGGCGCGATCGGCTTCTTCCCGGGCCGCTTTCAGCAAATATTCCGGGCAGTATTCCGGATCAATACCCATGGGCGCAATGGTCAGTCCTTCGAATTCCCCGGCGGCGTTGTTATAAGCCGCCCGGCGGTGATTGCGAACGACCCGTAGCATGTTTTCACGGTTCTGATCAAAATAAGTGAAGGTGCCCAGGCGCGACGCGATTTCCGCACTGGTGGCATAGGCATTCATATGCATGATGGCGGTAAGGGCTCCGCAGATGGCCCGGCCCCGATCCGAAGCGTACGGAATGCCCAGAATCATCAGCAATGCGCCCAGGTTGGCATATCCCAGACCCAGGG
>JAGRMX010000106.1 GCA_020441025.1 Leptospiraceae bacterium | reverse complement strand
CAGAGCCTATCGGAACGGGTGGATAAGGGCTTCGGCAAGTTCCTGGAACGGGTAGAAGGGCGATTGGATGACAATCAATTCAATCCGTGCAGTGTTTCGGAAATTCGACACATCACGGAATATTATCGCGAAATGCGCGCAACCAATCGTTTGCAGTACAGTCCCCTGGCGGAAAACACCATGCATATGGGCGTTCTGGGACGCTACCTGGCCGAGCGGCATGTGATTCGTTTGCCGCAGGATTATCACCCCGAAGCGGACATTGATAATCTGGTTTTATTTCATGAGATGGTGCATGCCTATCAACATGATCGACAGTCGGACCTGTACCCGGAAATGAATCTGGCCAGTCGCATGCTGGATGTGGATCATGAAGCGGTGGCGTTTGCTTATATGTTCGAAGTCTGGAATATACTGTACAAGGGTAACATTCGTCGCGGAATGTTGACCGGCCTGTATGGTAACTCGGATGATTTTCGTAAGCTGGCCCGGGTGCTGGGCGCTTCGGAAGGCAGTTTGCGGGAAAAGGTATTCCTGGGAATTGTGGAACTGGCGCACGTTTATTTTAATGGCGATAGCTGGATATTCTCGTATAGCCCGGAGTTTGCCGAGAAGGTAGCGGAAAGCTATTCTCGTATGTCCTACTTCCAGTACAGCGTGAGTTCCCAATCTAATTTTGTGCGCTTTCCCCGGCAGGCAGAAGTGCAACCCGATTTCTTCGCCTGCGGTGCCGACATCGCCCGCTTCAAATAGTTCTTTTAGCGCAACGCTGATTGCGATTGAGTTCGCCGGACACATCTCGCCCACCCCCGGTGATGTGGGTGGTTTTTGGTGGTGGGCTGATGATTTCCGTCCGCCGTCCGGAAGAGCTGCGCCGGGCGCGGATCATAACATACGAATGGTCAATGATCAAGCAGAAAAATGTCACATTGACATGCTATGCTAAAATAGGCCGCATATATACCCGCCGGAATTGAGAGACCTTGAAATGGATTGTCACATACTCATGATATGATACTATGGGGACCCACATCAATCGAATACAACAAATCTTGCAAATCTCGCAGCCTTCGCAGAATTGCCAAGCTACCGGAAATTGCAGTTATGCCGGCAAACCGATTATATTGATACTATAGATTCTGCAACCCGTACGAACTCATCAGCACTCATCCATAACCGGTCTGCATATGCAACCGGCACCAAATGGAATCATCGTAAAGTCTACTCCGCCGCAGTCATCTGATTGAAGTTTAATTTTAGCATGGCATTGGTGCCGTGCAGGGATATAACAAAAAGAGCATCCATGGGGTCGAGACCCATGTTGGCCAGTTGGGTATCGATGGTGGCGTATCCGAAACCCGAACCACCTTCGGATGTATCCACCTGGTTCATGAAGAACTCGTATTCCGTTCCGTTTTCCCGGTGAGTCTTAAAGATTTCGCGTTTTTCCTGTAAACGCTTTAAATCGGAATCCAGAATAGGGGCGGTGTTGATGATTTCCACCCACAGCAGATCGTCATTGCGTTTGGTGCGAATCTCCACATAGAATTCATGGCTTTTTAATCGCTGATGAATACGACTGTACTCTTCGGTGGCGCGAATCTTTTCTTTTTCTTCCGCAGAGAGCTGACTGACGAAGCGCAGATTCTTATTCCGAAGATTAAGCCAGACGGATTCCTGCCGGAGTATGCGTGATAGATCGGTGCCGATGTTGTCCAGAACCGCCGGGTGTTCGGCCACGAACTTATTGAAATTATAAGTGTCTTCGCATATGTCGGTGACTTGATTGCGTGCTCCGGCGGTATCGAGGCCGTCCGCTATCAGGGCTTCGGCAATCCGGTCTCGAATCAGGATGTGCTTGTGATTGGCCTTGACCGCGTTTTTTACCAACTCATCCAGGATACTGACGATTCCCGGCAGGTGTCCATGCAGTGTGTCCGGCAGGTGCGCTTCCAATCGCTTGATAACTTCATCCCGGGAATTACGACTCCACAGCAAAATACGAATGCGGGTTGTATTGTTAGAGCTCAAATTGTGACTCCCGGCAGGCGTGACCGCTGGCTCTGAGGGTCCCAGAATAAGGCCCATACGGTCTACAATTTTTCCTTACGTTAACCATGCGATTGCAGCGCGCAGTCGGAGCTTCAGTCGCCCTTAAAACATACAAGCTTTAGAGTCAATAGACTGAAAGCTATAGTAACTATAGAAAGGCTTGCCTTTCTGATAGTCTCCGGGTCCGATCGATTTATGATTACCCGTCGATCCGATTTCATCAGTGCCGGCAAGCGTTGCGCCGGCTTTCTATACCTGCCCGATCAAAAAAAGGCCGGCAGTGTACCGCCGGTGGTAATCATGGCCCATGGTTTTGGCGCTGAAATGAGTTTTGGCTTACAATCCTATATAAAAGAATTTGTGAATAATGGTCTGGCCGTATACGCATTTGATTACCGATCGTTCGGCGAAAGCGAAGGCAAGCCCAGGCAAATGGTACATCCCGGACGACACAATCAGGACTGGCAGTGCGCCATCGCTCATGTGAGTCACCTTACGGAAGTCGATACGGAACGAGTGGCGTTATGGGGTACTTCGTTGAGCGGTGGTCATGTCCTGACTCAGGCCGCTCGTCACCTGCACATCAAAGCCGTAGTCGCCCAGATCCCATTTGTCAGCGGTCCCGGTACAATCTGGTATCTGGGAATTGGATTTGCTCTGCAGGCGGTGTGGCACGGGTTGCTGGATATACTTGCGTCACTGATCGGGCGGGTGCATCGCGTACCGATCGTAAGCGATCCATGGGTCTTTGGATGCATGAATCGCCCCGATTCCAGACCGGGCTATCTTGCGATGATACCGAAGAAACATAAAGGCTGGAAGAATTCCTGTCCGGCCCGCGTGGCGTTGTTGATTCCCTTCTATCGGCCGGCCGGAGGAGTGCGAAAGATACGCTGTCCGGTGCTGATTATTGCGGCCAATCAGGATACCCTGATACCGGTAAAAAGCCTTGCCAGCACGTCCGAATCTATTGAAGATTGCAGGTTGATTCGCCTGGACATGGGGCACTTCGATCCATATCATGGTAAGACTTTGCAACGAATGCTGGAACTGGAAGTTGATTTTCTGACGCAGCATTTAGAGAAAACCCGATGAAATCGCGAGCAAATTCCCCGGATTATATTTGCTGGATTGACCGATAATAATCAGGATCGCAACAGAGCATGAGTTCAAAAAGTGACATTCTGTTAATCGAAGATGATCCCGATATCATCGGCCTGGTGAAAAGGACTCTGGAGAAAGACGGGTTTATTTTCCGGGCCTTTTCCAGCGGCGAAGACGCCCTGCCGGTTATCCGGGAAAATCCCCCCGATTTGATTCTACTGGATTTAATATTGCCCGGCAAAGACGGGTTGGATATTTGCAAGGCCCTTAAAAAGGACGAACAGACCGCGCATCTGCCCATTTTGATGATCAGCTCCCGCCAGGAGGAAGCCGATATTGTTTCCGGTCTGGAACTGGGTGCCGACGATTACGTGACCAAGCCGTTCAGCCCGCGGGTGCTGCTGGCCAGGGTGCGGGCCGTTTTGCGACGCAGTCAACAGACGGAACCGGCCGAAGATGCCCTCATTCGTTACCGTGATTTTACCATCGATTCACGCCGATTTGAGGTGAAAAAGGGCGACGAACTGATTCCGTTGACCAAGAGCGAGTTTCGAATCTTTTCCACTTTCTGTCGCCGACCGGGTTGGGTATTTACCCGCAATCAAATTGTCGAAGTCGTGCATGGTGAAATGACGCCCGTAACGGCTCGTTCCGTGGACGTTTTGATTGTCGGATTACGTCAGAAGCTGGGCGACGAAGGTCGTTTGATTGAAACCGTGCGCGGAATCGGGTACCGCATTGCGGACGAGTCCGAGGAAGAAGTCTGAATCCAATCGCCTGAATCCGCTCTCTATCGTAAAAAACGTCAATTCAGTGCGGCCTGCACCGGGGCTAATTTCAAACCGCCTGTTTCAAGTGGAAAGGTGATTGCAACGTTTCGTAATCGATCAGTAGTTGCTGAAAAACCGAATGCCAGGAACGGGACGTAGCCAGTTGACGACCGCGCGTACCCATCCTACGCATTCTATCCGGACTCTCGAGCAGTTGCTGCGCACAATCAATCAGATCATCCGGGTCATCACTATCAAAAAGAAAACCCGATTCACCCGGCACCACCAGATCACGAGGCCCGCCCTGATCGGCGGCGATTACCGGTAGACCGGAGGCCATGGCTTCCAGTACCACGTTACCAAAAGTCTCATTGGCGGAGGGGAATACGAACGCATCCGCCGAGGCGTACGCCCGGGATAATTCCGATCCGCGCAGCGCACCGCAAAAAATGGTGCGAGTGCCGGCGAATTGTCGTTCCAATTCCGAACGAGCGGGACCATCGCCCACAACGGCCAATCGTATATTCGAAAACCGATCCAGCAGCGGACGTAAGTGATGAATACGTTTCTCCGGGGACAGGCGACCGACGTATAACAGCAGAGTTGTTTCGATATCGCCGGCGCATAAAAATTTTCGGGTTTCCGCGTGACGATGCAGGGGATGAAACATATGGGCATCGACTCCCCGACTCCAGAGCCGCAGGTTTTGAATTCCGTTGTTTTGCAAAAGCTCCGCCGTAGGATTGGATGGGCAGAAGTTAAGCTCCATTTGATTGTGAACCCAGCGCAGGTAGCTCCAGATCACATCCTGGAATATACCCAGCCCCCAACGCCGGGCAAAACCGGCGATATCCGTATGAAAAGAAGCCGCAAGCGGAATTTGTAGCGATCGCGCGGCTTGCAGACCGGCCAATCCCAGCGAAACGGGGTTCACCAGGTGAACCAGATCGGGTTGAAAGCGGCGCAGTTCGCCGCTTACATCCGTCATGGGTGATACCAGTTTGATCTCCGGATAAAGCGGAAAAGCGATGCCGGGTAAAGATATAACGCGTTGATTGGCATAGCGTGCGGGACTACCGGCCGGAGCAAACAGCAGAGCCCGGTGGCCATTATTATTCAGATGGGTCAATAGCCGTGCAAGAGTAAGCGCCACACCGTCAATGTTGGGTAGAAATGTTTCGGTAAAGTAGGCAATGCGCATGATCACTCCTTTTAATTTCCAATTTTTCCGGATGTATCTGCCGGTATTTGTGCGCGGACTGAAAAATTGAATTCCTGGAATGCGCACTCGGCTTATATGTACGATTCTTTATTAGCATTCTTCCGGAGTTTAAATTCCGATTTCGCGTTATTCGATGTCACGCTTCCGTAACAATAATATTTATAATTTCAATATTCTTTGAATTGCTCTGGCTTATGTTTAAGTTAAAGTGGAATGCTACTATGAAGATTGTATTTAGATTGTGTTATAAATATAGAAAGAGTTGTTCTAAGATTCGAAGACAACCAGGTGCGCGAATGACGTTATGGCGGATTGTTGGATTGTATTTTCTGCCCTTCATGCTGACCGGTTGCGTATTGATACAGCCATTGCCCCCGGCGGGCGATCATTCCACCCGGGCGCTTGCATTTCCGAAAGTGGATTTGCCGGTAGCGGAGCCGGTGACGATTTATTGGAATCAGTACAATGTTCCCTATATTCACGCCCGGAATGATTCCGACCTGGCATTTACATTAGGAATGGTGCACGCGCATCTGCGTCTGGGCCAAATGGAAATGCTGAAGCGCATCGCGTACGGTCGCATATCCGAAATGGCGGGACCGATTACAATCGACCTGGATAGAGCCATTCGTGTTTTGAATCCGGGCCAGGTTGCCATGGATCAACTGCGGACCATGCCGCAGGCAACCAGAAACTGGTTGGATAACTATACGCGGGGCATCAATTATTACGTCGAACATACGGCTCAATTGCCGCCGGAGTTCGACTTGCTGGACTTAGAACGCGAGCCCTGGACTCCACGGGATGTGCTGACCATCGGACGGTTGGCTGCCAGCGATGTGAACTGGATCACTTATTTTTATTTTGCCGGCAAGCTGAATGATGGTCGCTATCGAGAAGTGTACGAACGGTTGCGGGTATTCGGACGCGAATCCCAGCCTTCATTTCAGACCGGCACGGCTTCCTCCCTCGCGTATATAATGGCCGGTCTGAGTCGCAGTGGTTCCAACAGCATTGCCATTGGAAGCAAGCGTAGCCGGGACGCAGTCGCGTTGCTGGCAAACGATCCCCACCTGGGTGTGATGCTGCCCAACTTCTGGGTTCTGGTAGGCCTGCAATCACCCGATTTGCATGCCGTGGGTATGTCCATCCCGGGCATACCGGTGATTGCGCTGGGACGTAATGATCAAATCGCGTGGGGCGGCACTAACATGCGTTCGCATAGTAGTGATCTCTACGATGTGAGTCACTTGCCGGAGAATCGACTGCACAGTCGGACCGAGCCGATACAGGTACGCTGGTGGCCCGATACCGATGTGACCATCCGCTCCACGGAGTTCGGTCCGATTGTATCGGACATTGAATTGCTTGAAATTGAAGATCGACGTTTGGCGTTGCGCTGGACTGGACATGAAATTACCGATGAGTTGACCGCTTTCCTGGAAGTGATGCGCGCCCAAAATTTTGAACAATTCCGACACGCCTTTCGATCGTATGGCGCATCCGGGCAGAATTATTTATACGCGGATGATGTCGGCAACATCGGTCAGGTGCTGGCAGCTTATATTCCACAGCGAAATGATGATTCCGATTTGATTCTGGACGCGCGCGATGAACAGACCCACTGGCGCGGTTTTTTTGACGCCACTCGATTGCCGTACGCTTATAATCCCGTCGACGGTTATCTGGCTTCGGCCAACAATCGCCCGGTCATTTCAGAACCGCCTATCGGTCGGGTATTCTCGGCCAACGATCGTATTCATCGCCTGCAATCTTTTATGCGCACCAACCGGCGCGTATCTATCTCAGATTTGAAATCGCTGCAACAAGATGTGTACTCCGCGGCGGCATTCCGATTACGCGATCTGCTGCGTGAACAGTTGCAAAACACGCAGCTGATCGTAGAACTCGAACGACGATATCCGGAGTTTACGCGTGAGTTCACGTACTGGGATGGTCAATTTGATTCTGATAGTCGCGGTGCATTGGCGTTCAGCCTGACTACGGCCGCACTGGCACTGCGCATTTACGAACCGCGCTACGGAGAGCAACTCACGGACTTTATTCTGGGCGGTGAACTGGCGCTGTTCTTCTTAATGGGAGAGACACGCTCCGGTGTTCCGACAGAAGTTATGCTGGCGGCGTTTATGGAAGCCGGCGAAATGTTCGGTGAGTATGACGACTGGGGCCACATGCATCGCTTGCGCCTTTCGCACCCGCTGGCGAATATACCGGGTTCCGGAGATCGCTATGTTTTTTTCGAGGGATCGGTGGATGGTTCTTCCAGCACGCTGATGAAGAGCGCTCATCGGTTATCGCTTGAAAAGCATAATGTTTCATACGGAGCCCAGGCCCGCCATATATCGGTGATGGGTCGGCCCGATGAAAATTACTTCGTCTTACTGGGCGGCCAGGATGGTTTCTTAAATAATGCCGGTATGGTCGATCAGGTGCCGCTCTGGCTGCGTGGCGAATACATTCGCTTTCCACTGCGCTTAAAGAGCATTCAAAGCGAGTTTACAACGGTCTGGGAATTGCTGCCGGGTGGGCCCGAAAGATCGTCGGAGTCCATTTGAATCCAATTGCTTTAAGACACAGCGACAGGATAGCAACCCGATCAGCGGTTGGAGCGGTCAGTAGCACCCGTCGCCACAATCACCTTCACGCTCTGGCTGCTGTCGGCGGCGGTCGCGAAGGCCGCGTCGATGTCGCTCAAGCCGAATTGATGGGTGATAAGATTTTGTTCCAGCACGCGGGTCATCTCGGGATTATGCGACAGGATCTGCAATGCGCGTTCAAACGAACCGCACCGGGAAGTGTGAATTTCGATTTTGCGTTCTGTGATCTGGCGGACCAGTTCGGGCAGATCGGCCGCGCCTTTGGCTGGGTTTGCGGATATATCCGGCGCGAGCAAAACGGCGCCGCGTGCGCGCAGCGGTGAGAATTCTTCGCCCGGGAAAGGACGCACAATTTCATCTACTCCCTGCAACGTGGCGGCTACGGCCAGATCGAAGCGCGGGAAAGGCGATCCTTCCGGAAACGTGGTGTCCGCATCGAGTGCCTGGCGAATCTTTTCCCCGGCTTCGCGAGGGTCCAATCGCCACACGGTATAATCGCCGTGGGTTTCGATTTGTTCTATGATGTCGGCGCTTACTTCCGGATGCACCAGCACGTTGCGATTGCGGCGATGCTGCCCCGACTCGATTTCTCGGGGCCAGCTGTAACCCAGATGTTCCGTCGAAAAAGGTAAGAGTGCAATCTCATCCACCACCATGTCGGTCAGATGTTTGAGACCCATTACTTCCTGACCATTGGTGGATTTTAAATGTAATACGCGGCGGGTAAGCGATAGGGCCAGCTCAAAGCCCTCTGGTTTGCCGGTGGTATCGAATACAATATCAAAACTGGCCTTCAGCGCAGCCGCGTCCTGCTTGTTGGTGTTGATCAGTGTGTCCGCACCCAGTTCGCGACACAGCTTTAATAAATGATCATGGCGGGCAATGGCGGCAATTTCAAAATCCGCCTGTTCGCGGTTGCGATACCCGGCCAGTGCGGCAATAATCAGCGAGCCCAATCGCCTTGGACCCAACACCGCCACACGATCCTGCTCCCGGGGAGCCGTGGCTTCCACGCCCTGCAAAGCCGCGGCGAACGGTTCGGTTAATGCGGCGGCCAGTTCGGAAACATTTTCGGGAATGGGAACAATCGCGTTGATGGGCGCCAATATGTACGGCGCAAAGCCGCCCGGTAAGCGATCGATACCCAGTGTGATTCGATGCGGGCACTGGGTATTCATGTCATTATTACAAAAAGCGCATTGGATATCCGTAAGCCCTCGGGCGGCATGCGACGCGTTGATTTCAATGACTACCGGTCGACCGTGATGACGGGCTACGACTTCGTGGCCGATAATTTGCGGCAATGGATAGGGCAGGAAGCGGCGCGCCAGATCGGTGGAACAGACACCGCAATAG
>JAGRMX010000105.1 GCA_020441025.1 Leptospiraceae bacterium | reverse complement strand
CCATGCCGGTGTACAGCACGTGGCGTTCAAGATTCAACTCCCGGGTGAGGTTCATCAACTCGGCCGTGTATCCCCGCACTCCCGGATGGTTAGCGCCCAGAATAATCAGGCGGGAACGCGGTTCGATTTTGCGAAAATAATAAAAGGATTTTAATAAATCTTGATGCTTCTTATTCGGAAAGATGCGGCCTACGAAGATTATGTTGATGTAATCGTCGTTCAGGAAGTCCAGGTGGGCCGGGTCCGGCTGGCCGTTGCTCCAGTTGCTGTAATTAATGGCTACGGGCATCACGTCGATGTTACGGAAGCCCAGTTCTTCCAGATCATGCGCGTTGTAGTGCGAGTCGGCCACCAGGGCGTCGAAATCGTCATTCATCAGTGAAAGCAGGTCGCGGGTGTATCGCAACTGCTCGGCGATTTCCCGATTGTAGGGTTGCACATACTCCGGCGGCGTCATATTGTGAAACACCAGAATGCGTCTGGATCGCAGATACTTGAGTTGTTTTAAGAAATCGGAATAGAAAGAATGATGATAAATTAAAATCGAATTTCTGTCGTCGCGGTACTCTTTATAATGACGGACCAGGTGTGCGTCATTCTCGTTGAAGTGCTGGCTGTAGATCGTGGAAGCGATGCCAAATCGTTGTAAAAAATCCTGAAGAATCAGGGCCTCATTGGATATGGCGTCACCGGTGGCGAAACCGGCGCAGAATTGATCCACATGTCGAATCATGATTCGGGTCGGGAATGCAATATGGCGCAGGCCGGATCATCGTCGTATGCCGTTCGTACGGAGGCACAGTCGGGCGCCTGATCGATAACTTCCGCACAGCGGGAATAGGACCGGTAGTACTCCTCCGAACCGGTGGGCCGCATCTCCGTATAGGCATCCGTTACCGATTCTCCAATCATTTTTAGATCGGTGGAAATCTGTTCAAACTGTCGTTCGACGCACAGATCGCGATCCATGCGCCGTACGATCATGTCCCGTCGCTCCGGCTCGTCGGCCAGGCGTTCGCGTACGTCCGCCTGTAGACAATCTGAGATAGCCCGACACACTTTGAGCGCGTCTTCTTTATACTGTAACTTCATGCCATATGGAATTTCACCGGCCTTGCGCTCGCAACGCGGCATGATTCCGGCGCAAATTGCGCACAGCAATATACCCATCAATCCCCGAATAATTTGTAAGTGTGCCTTTCTTCTGACAGTCATAGACCGAGCCTGCGAATGATATCCCTGTGAACAATAGCTGATAATCGCGTGCCTCCGGCAAGCAAGTAAAGCCGGCATTATTTGATTGACCCGTACCTTTTCCCGCGCGATTCAGACCGATAGTCAGAAATTCCATCTTTCTCTTTACAACTATCCGATTATGGCAGCAAAAAAACCTCTTCCGCTTTACATTATCATTTCCGGTTTCGCCGCGGCGCTGATTGCCTTCGTTCTGGCCGGCTTGCTGGCGTGCAAGCACAGCGGCGTGTGCACGTCGACCATGGGCTGTGACATACTGACCGGCGCCGACGGTTGTCAGGATTTGAAAGACAGTCGGTATGGCCAGTTGCTGGGCATACCCATCGCCTGGTTTGGCGTGGCCTACTATGCGGTGCTGACGGCGGTGTTCGGGCAGCTTTATCTGATGCGGGAGCGGGCTTCGCGCGGAGCCATGATCAGTCTGGCGGTGTTCCTGGCCGTTTTCGGGTTCATCTTCGATATGTATCTGGCGGTCATCAATTTTGCCTATCTGGTGAATCCCTGTTTGTTGTGCGCTTTGACCTACATCTGTCAGGCGGCCATTGTACTTGCTGCGGGTGCGCTCTATTTTCGAGAAGCAAAAGAGGATAAGTCCGTCAGTGAAATGCGTACCTTTGGAACCGGATTTCTCAAGGCCTGGCCCGCTTATCTGGGCGCGGTAGCTTTACTGCTGATTACCGTGGCCGCTATTGCGTTGCAGGCGCCCGGCATGCCGGAAGACAACGACGGCGTAGCCTGCCAGGGGCCCGGTTGCTATCGTTTGCCCGCAGAGAGCCAGATTCCCGCGTTGCTGCGCGATTTTGAGAAGCTACAACAGGTCAATGTGGATACCGGTGGGTTGCAGAGTGTGGAAGGAGCGGCGGACGCATACATTATAATTCATGAATGGGCCGACTTTCGTTGCCCGCACTGTCTGCATGCTACCGAGTTGTTGCAACAGGCCCAGGAACGTTGGCCCGGTCGCCTGCGCGTTTATTATCGTTATTTTCCACTGGATGGGAATTGCAATGCCGCTATCCAGCGTAAGGGCAATGGCTGGTCCTGTAATGCGGCCCGGGCATCCGTTTGCGCGTCGGCCCAGCCCGATTTTTTTCCCGCTTATTACCACGCGATTTTCGGACTGCAAAATCGCAATGTTCCGCCCGAATGGGATGAACTGGAACGATTGGCGCGTATGAATGGCGGCAACTGGGATCGAATCGCACAGTGTTTGCAAACCGGCGCCCATATGCAGGCTATTAAACGCGATGTAAACGACGGATTAAAGCTGGAGATCAGCGCCACGCCCACACTGGTGTTACAGAATCGGTTGCTGCCTTCCGGTACTCCGGAGAAGCGCGGCTTTCTGGCCATCCTGGACGCGTTGGTTATCCAGCGTGAAGGCCCGGCCGCTATTCAGGAATTTGAAACGCGATTCCCACCCCGGGGAGCAGCGCAGTAGGCGTCGTCCTGAAAGCGCAGGTGAAAATCCGACCAGGGCAGAAGATCACGCGCTGTATTTGTTACAATGGGTCGTGACGGACCGTGGAGGGGCGCGGTGTGCCGTAGAAGGCTGTGGCAATCACACGAGTGTTTTCAAAGCGTTCTCAAAACATTCTCAATTTGTACTGAGGCGAACTTATGAATGAGATTCGGGGAAAGAAGAATGGCGCGGGCCAACGACACGCGGTACTGGTCAGTCGCTGGAATGATTTTATAACCGCACGACTGCTGGATGGTGCCCAATCAGCCCTGCGGGACCATGGCGTGGATGAGTCCGATATTACCATTGTGCATATTCCCGGATCGTATGAATTAGGTCCGGCAGCTCACAAAGTAGCAGAAAGCGGTCGCTATGATGCGGTTACCTGCCTGGGATGCGTAATTCGGGGGGCCACCGCACATTTTGATTATGTGGCCGGGCAGGCGGCTCGATTGGTAGCCCAGGCTTCCTATGATACCGGGCTGCCGGTAATTTTTGGCGTATTGACCACGGATACCATTGAGCAGGCCATTGAACGGGCCGGTACCAAGGCCGGCAACAAGGGTTACGAGGCCGCCGCGGCCGCCGTTGAACTGGTGAGTCTCTACCAGCAAATAAAATAAAAATCGCGTTCGTCTGTTGATCGGCGAACACATTCTTTCCGGCTTTGAAAATCTCCGTGTGGCAACGTGTGTCGATGACAGATGGACGCCCTTCAGGATAATGGTCAGATTGCAAACCCGCAGAAAAAGAAGACACAAGAAGCATCCCAACTCGCACGCCCGTGAGGTTGCGTTGCAGGCGCTGTACCAGGTGGATGTGGCGGACAGCACCGAAGCGGACGTGCTGGCCATGAACTGGTTGAATGAGCCTCTGGAACCGATACGACTGGCCTACTGTGAGCGTTTAATCCGGGGTGTGCTGGCCAATCGAGCCGAATTGGACCGCTGGATTATCGAACATTCGCGCAAGGATATGACCCAGATATCCACCATTATCCGGAATATTCTGCGCATGGGCATTTGGGAACTTCGCATCGGTGAAATCGCTTCTTCCATTATCATTGACGACCAGCTGAACCTTACCCGTATTTATGAAGGCGAAGAGGCGGTTCCCTTCGTAAATGGAATCCTGGATACCCACCTGAATCTGCTGTTCCCCGAAAAAGAGGCACAGGAATCCGCGGAATCCGGCGATAATTTAGAATAGTATGTAATCAAAAATGTCTGAAGGCCGCTGCATTCCTGCCGGCATAAGACGTGCGGATTTCGCAATGCACGGGAGTCTTGAGTGGATCTCTCGCTATGGTGAATGACATGGCCGGTTCTAAAAACAGATTTCTGATCGAAGGCGACGAAGGCGATATTGAATACGTCGCGGGTGATGATCGCGGCGCTTACAGCGGCGAGACGATTTACCTGGATGAGCCCGACCCGAGGCATCGACGTCGTCGGCTATGGTTCAGCCTGTCCATCTGGGGTGGATTGATTCTATTTCTTTTAATTACCGGCGGCATTTTCTACTATTATAAGTTCATGCAGGCTCCGGCCGAAGACGATGCGGCCGCCCAGGAATTCCAGCGCATTGCGGAAGAGTTGCAGGATCGCTATTACTTACCCACCGGAGATTTTACATCCGATTTGCAGAGCGCCATCGATCTGTTTTATAGCAAAGACTACGGCAACTCTGAGATTCGCCTGAAAAAGTTCGTCGAATCCGACGCCACGCCGCAGGAAAAAGCGGTGGCCTTGAACTACCTGGCGGTGATGGCTATGGATCGGGAGCGCTTTGAACTGGCGCGTTATTATCTGGTGCAGGCCCTGAAAAATCAGGACGATTCCATTCCCACTCTGGTGAACCTTGCGATTGTTGAGCGCCGCTTGAATGAACACGAGCAGGCGCGGGAATACGCCGAGCGCGCGCGGGAACTGGCACCCCGTGACAGTCGCGTGGCGCTCTTGCTGGGAAATATCCTGGCGGAAAGTCAAAATGTAGAAGAAGCTATCGAGATATACGAAGAGGCCATCGGTCAGCAAAATGATGATCCGCTTCTATATTATAACGCCGCATTACAATACTTAAAACGGGAACGCTATGATGAAGCCATTCTGAGCTTTTCAAAGGCGATTGATAGCGCCGGTCCCGGCAGTATTGCCGTCCAATCGCATGCGCATCTGGGGCAGATTTATTTTCGGCGCGGCAATTATGAACTGGCGGCCCATCATCTGGAGTTGGCCGTGAAGATGGCGCCCGATAACGGCAAATATCTTTATAATCTGGGCGTCATTCAATTGCAGATGGGGCAAGAAGAGCGCGCATTGTATTCTTTTCGGCGGGCTATGGACGCGGGCACGAACGAACCGATTGTGTATCGCTCCCTGGCGCGAGCGCTGGAACGCATGCAGGAACCGCAACTGGCCGAACGCGCTTTACAGAACGCGCTGCATTTAAACCCGCAGGATTTGCCTACGCTATTTGCGCTGGGTGATTTGCAGCAACGACAGCACGATCTTTTGGCCGCCGCCGAAACATACAAACGCATTGTGAATATCACCCCCGGTGATCAGAATACGGAAGAGGCATTGTTTCAACTGGCGTCCATCTATGTTGAGATGGAACGCGGCAATGACGCGATTGACGTACTTGAGAAGGCTGCCAATCTGAATCCGGACAATCCCCGGGTATACTATCTGCTGGGCCGTGTATATGCTACGGCCGGTAAAAATGAACTGGCATTGCAGGCCTGGAAGAAAGCACTGAGTCCTGTGGAAGGGCAGGTGGGTGTGAGCGATGCGCCGCCCTTAGCTCGCGATCAGGAACGCGAAATCCGATTGGCCATGGGCGATTTGTATCGCCGGCAGGGTGGTTTCGAACTGGCCCTGAAGCAGTATCAATTGATTCTGGATAGAAATCAGCAGGCGCCCCGTGTACTGGAAGATCCGGAAGTCGATCTGGCCATCGGCCGAACTTATATGCTTATCCGCGATTATCGCAATGCCATCGCTTCGTTCGAAAAGGTCAGTACGGCGCGCCAGGCGAGTACCGAAATGCGGCGTGACGCCTTTATGCAACTGGCCCAGGCGCATGCCGGATTGGGTGGTCGTGATCATCTGGAACAGGCGCGCAGCAACGTGAACAAGGCCGTGCGCATGGATCCGCTGGATTATGATGCCCGCATCATGCAGGCCTCTATTCTCATGGAAACCGATTCGATGGTCGACCGGGAGAAGGCCATTGAGATATTGAAATCGGTTGTGGAATCGGATATCGACGCCCGCCGTGCGTCCCGGGCGCATAATCTGATGGGCGTGGCCTATATGAAAAATAGCGAATTCAATCGCGCTCTCCAGGAATTCGATTACGCCGTGCAACTGGATCCCACCAATAACGAGGCCTATCAGAACCGGCGCGTAGCTCAGAACGCATATCAAAAAAATCTTTAATCCCTGAGGGCGGCCAGAATGCTGGATGTGCCGACGATGCGTTTTCTATGATGCCTTTACCGTTTACAGAGCAGGAATCCGGTTCCCGATTTTTCAGGAATGCCGCCGCGTACAATTTTTCGCGCAACGTTCGTTCGGCGCCAGCCGGTACACGGCGCCGTTTTCGGTTTCAATACATATTGCCGGCTTTGCTTTTCTGTGTACTGGCCCAGCCCCTCTGGGCCCAGACCCCTCAACAAATTGATCCGGTGACGCGTATTCGCACGGCCCTCAAAGCGGGCGGAGTGGAACGCCGTCAGGCCATCTGGTACATTTATCAAGAAGGCCATGATGAACTGTTACCGGAAGCGGTTGCGTATTTGTTCGAAAGTGAAGACTATGACGATCATCAGGCCATATTAAATGTTATGCAGGCGTATGGTCATCGCCTGGAACGCTATCTACCGGCCTGGTTCAATATTCTCGATCAATACATTGCTCGCAAAGTTCCGGCCCACCTTTTAGTTCAATGTGTGGAGATTGCCATCTACTTTCGTGAAGATCGATTGATCCACGCCCTGCGTCGCCTTGCCATTGATCCCCGTCGGGAGGTGCGCCTGGCCGCGTATCGTGGAATGGTCGAACTGGGCAGTGATATACTCATTCCCGTGTTGTTAAAGATGCTGAACGAACCACGCCCCATTTATCGCATGTACGCTCTGGAAGGGCTGATTCATTACGGCGATAAACGCATGGTTCCCTTTCTGGTACAGTCGCTTAATGATGATAACAAGTCGGTACGCATATTCGCGGTAGCGGCCCTGAGCCAACATCCGGGCGCGGCGGAGTTGAGTCATAATCTGGCCACGCGCTACAATCGAGAATCCAATCCGGAGGTGCGCGCCCGTATTATTGAAGTGATTGCGTTTCTTCGCCTGACTTCCATGAATTATATAGTTCATCGTGGAATTCAGGACGAAGTTCCGCTGGTTCGACGCGCTGCGTTGGAAGCCGCGCGCGATCTGCGGGATCGGACGGCCGGTTATCCAATTTCGCGGCAGTTGAGCAATGAGCCCGAATCCGAATTAAAACTCCTGGCCATGGACGTGATGATGGCCATTGAAAACTCGGGTGGCGGCGGTGGATTGATTGAAGTACTGGCCGGTGACCGTCAGGAGGCGGTTCGCGCCCGGGCCGCGCTTGCTCTGGGTGTGCTCCGTGAAAGAGCGGCGGTGACCGCATTAAGTCACGCCGTCCGTGATGACGAATCGCGGGTGGTGCGGGTGGAAGCCGCCGGTGCGCTGGGAGAATTGCGGGACGATCGGGCTGTGCCGGCGCTGGTGGATGCCGTGCGTCGCAGCGACGATTCTTACGAGGTGCGTAGCGCGGCTCTGTTGGCCCTGGCGCGCATCGATTCGGCTACCGCCCGCAGTGCGCTGGAAAGCCTGTATGCCGGCACATCCAACGCGGAATTGCGTCGTCAGATACAGAAGCTATTTGACGCAAATGAATCACGCTAGTTATTTATCGCGCCTGATTATCGGGCACATCGGAATCGGCGGTTTGCCCCGATCGAATTATGGGCCCGATCACCCGTAGAAATGGGAGCGGACGAATCACTTTCTTTCCGTTTCTTTTCGATAATAGCTAACGGAGCCTTGTTTCTTCAACAATCACATTCTAATTATGGCCGATCAACCCACATCAGATCATCCTGAAGATGATGAATTGGATCTCGAGAGCTTCCTGGTGGAACATCCGCGAGAAGATTCCGGGGATACGAACGAATCGACCGTCGATCTGGATCTGGCGGCCGCTCCGACCGCGGACGGGACGTACGTGAACTCCGGTACGGATGCAACCGCCGCCACCGAGAAGGAAGCACAATCGTCGGAATCAGCCGAACTTGATTTTGAAATTGAACTGCCGCCGTTGGACATGAGCGATTCTTCCGGATCGCCGGCCACATCACAATCGTCGATCGTTTCACCTACATCAATGTCCGAAGAAAGAGCTGCGGATACCGATATGCCGTCAGGATCGGGCTCCCAATCGGGTCCGACTCCGGCAACGGATGATGGCCCGGAAGAAAATGTCGGAGTGCCGACAGCAAATGAGGGATCCGATCCTTCCGCCACCGAGGCCGAGCCGGATTCGGACGAGGACGGCGATGAGTCGGAGGATGTCGGCCCCGGTCGTCGTCGCCGGCGGCGAAGAAAACGCGATCCATTTGCCGGATGGGGCAAGGTGCAATCGGCGGAAGCGTCTACCCGGGCGCGTCAGCTCACTTCTTTGAGTGAAATGAAGCGCATCAAGCGCGCGCGGGTTCGTCACGAAGGCCAGCGCGTCGTAACCGACGACGTTAAAAAGTTAAAGTCCCTGGCTATCGAGCCGCGTCTGCCTCCCGGCGAGTATATGAATTACTACGTGGAGCCGGTGCGCATCGAGTACTATATTCCCAGAGAATCACGCTTTGCGGTAGAGACGCGCTATCTATATATTCCATTGATTGATCCGGTTGTGCGGGAACAGGATAAAATTCTCAAACTGCACATGGAAGAAGACCGCTTTGTGGATTTGATAGAGATCATGAATGAGTATCCGGTGCATATTACGGATATTCTGGATTCTTATAGCGAAACCATGAATATGTACGAATCCATTTCGCGCACCTATGATGAAGCTCAGAGCGGAAATGTGGAACAGTTACGTTCGGTTTTTTATCAATGTGAAATCCTGATGGATTTTGAACCCACGTTGGCGGCTCTGAAGTTTCTGGGCGATTTTCAGAGCTGGAATTTGAACTGGTTGATCCGCAGATTGAACGCCCTGGGAGTCGACCTGGCGGCCTCGGATAAGAACGTTTCTCTGCTCATAAAGAAACGGAATATGCACTGGGAGGAGCAGGGCCTGGACTACGACGAACGTTTTGAGATCCTGGCGGCGTTGTTTTATGAGCAGGCCTTTCCCAATCGCGGACTGGAATACGACCAGGAAGACTATTTCTTCGATATATTTGATACCCGTAAAAAGTTTTAATCACGCCGCATGTCGTTCGTACAGATTTTCTATGCTCGCCCTCCGGTTCCCGGCCAGGTAAAAA
>JAGRMX010000104.1 GCA_020441025.1 Leptospiraceae bacterium | reverse complement strand
AACGATCCGCGATTTCCATATACAGCCGTCCCCCCGAACGCAGATGCCCGGCCGCTTCCGCAATCAGCCGCGCCAGCAGATCGCCGGCCGGATCGCAAAATAAAGCCATGGCCGGCTCATAATCACGTACATCGGGCTGCAATGCGGTCGCCTCATCCGGATGGATATACGGTGGATTGGCCACAATCACGTCGAATGGCCGTTGATCGGGCAAATCGTCCAGCGCCTGAAAAAGATCGCCCTGCACCGCCCACCAGCGAGTGTTTTTTTCCAATATATTTTCCGCATTGCGCCTACATACCGCCAGCGCTTCGGGGGATTTGTCCGCCAGCACCAGTTCCACGCGCCCACACTCCCCGGCAACGCTGATCCCCAGGCATCCACTACCACAGCACATATCCAGCACGCGCAGCGGCGGACCCGGGCTGTCGAAGTTCCGACATTCGGGAAAATCGCGCCCTACGGCTTCCACCATCAATTCGGTTTCCGGACGCGGAATCAGCACATGCCGATTCACCTCGAAGCGATGGGAGCAAAATTCGCGATAACCCAGAATATATGCCAAAGGCTCGCTGCGGGCGCGGCGTGCAATGGCCGCCTGAAAATCTCTACGCTGCTCTGCGGTCAATGGGAGCGCTTCCCGCAGAATCAACGCACTGCGATCCGTAAAACCCAGCAGTGCGCATAATAACACCTCCGCATCCAGCCGGGCGTTTTCACTTCCGGACAAACGCAAGGCCTGAATGCCCGCCGCGAGAACAGTACGCAAATCCGCCGACTCTGTTTGCTCATTCTGCATATTTGCGTCGCTTTTCCGTCCGCCGACGATCGATCAGACACATCCCGATTGCCCGGGTACGCGGGCGTGGCAGGCTCACCCCATGCCCTGGCACTCTGTCGGAACTCCGTCATCCTGCGCCCGTTATCTCACCCCGCAGGCCCGTCCGCTGGCCGCACAACCCATTCCGGCCGGATTCCCCTCGCCGGCGGAAGACTATATGGAACGCGAGTTGGATCTGGCGGAGTACGTGGTGCGCAATCCCGCCGCCACCTTTTATTTAAGAGTGCGCGGTCACTCCATGCGTGACGCGGGCATTTTTGATGATGATATTGTGGTTGTGGATCGGTCACTGCGACCGCGTGACGGCAGCGTAGTTGTGGCCATTCTGGACGGTGAATTCACCCTGAAGCGGCTGCGGCTACGTCTGCGAAGTTCCGACAGACCGCCGGCGGAATCACTGATCGTCCTGGAAGCCGCCCATCCGGATTACCCGGACATTCCCGTTTCATCCGAACGCGATTTTGAAGTGTGGGGCGTGGCCACCTTCGTGTTGCACGGATTGACGTGAGCAGGAAGTCACCGGCCCCGGAAAAAAAAGCCGATTATGATTGTTCTTTCTCGGCCAGAGCGGCGATGGCCTGCGCCCAACGGATGTATTTGCTATTTGCCAATGAACCGATGGTATTTTTTATGCGTAGGCCCTCGGCAATCTTCTGGCCACCGTCTTCCGATACACCCTGCAACGCGCTGATGGGCGCATCCAGCAGATCCTCCAGTGACTTATCCTCATAGGCTTTGTCGACGGCATGGTTGATATTCATATAGACTCCTGTGAACGATCTGTGTCGGCTTAAAATCGCCGTAATCTGCTTACGATTTCAGTCATGATGCGCTCAATATCTTTTTGCTGCACAATTACCGCATGCACCGAGGCGGCCACGGGATACTTTTCCGGATCCAGCTGAATCAGGTCGGGTAGGTGACGAATGCCCATCAGGCCGGGCGATTTGTGATCGGGATCGGCAATGCCATAGATGAAATCGTGACCGTACTGACGGTCATGGGAATCCTGCCCGAAACAACTCAGCATCAAATCGGTGAGGCCGGACAGCCCTTCGAAGGTAGAAGGCTTGCCCCCCAATGCGGTACCCAGTTCGGTCAGCTCCCGAAAAATACGATTGGATACGTGAAACAGCGAGTTATCCGAGTTGCCGCCCAGGTTTTTTTCATAGTAACCGTCCAGCAGACCGATTCCGAGAGCGTAGATGTTTTTCAACGCCCCGCCCAGTTGGACGCCGCGCACATCATCGCGATTATTGGCCGGTCGTGTGAATACATAGCCGGTACTGAACAGCCGCGCCAGATGATCGACCATGTCGGGATTGGTGGCCGCAATTTCAAAACCGGAAATTTTGCGCTCCATAATCTGATCCGGATAGTTGGCGCCCGCCAGCACCGCAAAACGCGCCGGATTGAATCCATAAATCTTTTCCAGGTCGTCCAGAATCAAACCGTGAGGCGAGGACGTGAATCCTTTCACCACGTTGATGATGGGTCCGCTGGTTTGTTGGATGGTGGCTTTCAGTTGGGGATAGTATTGATCCAGTTCCCAGGGACGCACCGCCTGGATGATGATGGTACTCTTGCCCGTGCTGCCCGGATCCGCAGTGAATTCAATATTGGGCGGCAATTTAAAGAGCGGATAGTGATCCTCATCCAGATTGGATTCGTTAAAGCGGTTCACGCGCTCTTCATCGGGAATGTAAATGCGAATTTGCACCTTCTTATTCGCCAGAATGGCGGCGGTACTTGTGCCGTACGGTGAATTGCCGATTATCAGGATATCCTCTACCGGATCGGGAGCGCGATGAATCAAAATGTTCGCGCTTAAATCGGTAACATCACCTTGATAGAGGTTACGGTAGCTGCCGTGTCGATGTCGGTGCAAATTCTGCCCGATCAACAGGGCCAGGTTATCGATAACGAATTGTTTTTTGTCCGGAATATCATTCGGTATGTTCAGGCGTTGCACCGAATCGGGCAACTCGGCCAGTTGTTTCGACGGCAATTTGCCGACCAGTACCGGTTTTCCGATGCTCAAACGACAACGGGCCGCGTTAAATAAAAACGTATTCGTTGGTAGAATTTCTTCCGTGCCGGATAGCGCTATGGGGATGATCACTTTATTGGCCACATAGTGATATACCGTATCGACGAATTTGATTAGCTTACCGGTGCGGCTGCGGGTACCTTCGGGAAAAATCGCGATGATCTTCCCTTCTTTTTGTAGCGATTGTGACTGGCGGAAGGAGCGCATGTTGATGCGCGTCATTAAATCGGCCATGCCGGGATTATCCGACATATCCCGACGGGAGCAGACCAACAGCGTATCGATCATGTACAATCCCAATCGCGTGAAGTCGGGCTCGAATGCCAGACGACCGGCTATAAAAACGAGATTATTCGCCAGAGTCCGCGCATCGCCGCCTTCATCATATAGCATTTGATAAATGGCCGGCGCGTCCATGTGGCTGAGATGATTGGAAATCAACACCATGGGAAACTTCCCCATCAATGAGATGATTTCGGGAATGTTCTCTTTGCCTTCGATGACGGTATTACTCAGCAACGGACCGAGAAACTGCACCATAAAGTCCCGGATGGCGGGATCTTTGCGGGTATAAACCCCCACCCGCTCGAGAGCGTGCTCATCTCGAAAGCTCTCCATGACCGCCGGCATGGGCGTCGTCCCGGATAACTTCAGGAATCTGGTGAGGATTTCGCGCGCCTCCGCTTCATCCACGCCGTACTTCTTGAAATTTTCAATGTTCTTAAAGAACTCTTTCTGCCAGGGTGCGTGTGTTGCGGATGCTTCCTTTTCAGCCATGTCGGTTAATTAAACAAGCCGGTGCCATCGGCAAGTGTTTTCCACAGCGGTCCATAGATTCAAGCAGGTGATTTTCTATATAATATTGAAAAAAGTTGACCGGATTGCTTTTGGGGTCAGCATTGACTGCTGGCGGTCCGATATTTTTAAAACTTATCGGAGAATCGCTCAGGATCAGGCCCGTGGCAAAATCGTCCAACAACGGCAAGCAAAAGCCGCCTCGTAAAAGGTCGGCTGCCCGCTCCAATACGGGGAAACACCTGGAAACCGAGATTCCCGGCGTGGATGATTACGCCCACTACCTGCGGGATGATACGGCCGCCAGTTCCCGGGAACCGCTCAAAGGCCTGTCCAGTCGTTGGAAGGAGCTGAAGAATCGGCTGGCCGATTTTTTACAGGAAGTCCACATCCGCGGCAAAGAGCGGCTGACCATCATGGTCATTCCGCATACCGAAAAGAAGACCCTCAATTTACACGTGAGTCTGTATACAATCAGTATCAGCGTTTTGACTCTCGGTTTAGTTCTGACAATATCCATCATCAGTCTGGTGGGCAAGCGTGGCGGTGACACTCGCTACTATGACATGGGTCTCACAAACAGCCAGTTCAACCTGCAGAGCGTGAAGATGGCGGAAGAGATTATTCCGCTGCATCAGTTGATCAATCGCTATACCAACACCATTTCGGATTTATATGTTAAACTGGATGGCGACGAGCATAACGTCATGGGTCAGGGCGGCGTGGCCCAGCATGTCGTGGACGATGAAATTGAAAATCTACAGGAATTGATTCAACGTTGCCGCGAACAGGGCGAGGATTGCGATCAGGATCTGACCGAGGAAATTCTACGACGGGTGTTGTATATCTCCGAACAGGATAATCATAACCTGCGTCGTTCGGTGGAAATTTCGGAAAAGATACTGGCCGAACTGAATACCAGAGAGAAGCAAAATCTACTGGAGAATACACCCGGCATCTGGCCCACCCACGGATATCTGTTGAGTCCGTACGGCTGGCAAACCGATGCTTTCGAAGGTCGCGAAGTTTTTCGCCGGGGTATTGAAATCGGCGCTCTGCCGGGCACGGAAGTATACGCCACCGCACCGGGCGAAATTGAAGACATCCGATTTGATGAGCAGTACGGCTTACAGATTCTGGTAAGACATCGCTTCGGCATTCAAACGTACTATGCGCACCTGGATCGCACTCGCGTTCGTAAAGGCGACCAGGTGGAACGCGGTCAGGTGATCGGTCATGTGGGTAAGAGCGGCATTGCGCCGGTTTACAAGTTGTATTATGAGGTGCACGTGGGAAGCGTGGCTTACAATCCCCATGCTTTTTTAAACCACATGCAGGACCAATGGCTGATTCAACCGAAAACCTGATTGTCAATAGCCTGATCGGCGAAGGTTCGGAATTCCGCGGCGAATTCAAAGTGAAAGACCTCATCCGCATCGACGGATATTTTAAGGGTAACATCATCACCGACGGCAAGGTGCTGGTCGGCCAGAGCGGCGTTGTAGAAACCGATATTCGTGCCGGTGTAGTCGTCGTAGGCGGTGAGGTGCGCGGTTCCATCCATGCCACCCGTCGAGTGATCCTGCTTTCTTCCTGCCGATTGTTCGGTGATATTGCCACCCGGAGTCTGCTGGTGGAAGAAGGCGTCATATTCGAAGGTCGCTGTACCATCAACCGTTGAGCGATACGCCACCGAATTTTGCGCCGCCTTTTAAAGCCGACTAAAAATTCCACTTGCGGGATTCCATAATGGAAGTATCTATCTATGAATCACGCCTATGGAATCTTACCTGGAAAACATCACTTCTGAAACGGCCCTGACCGAAGGAGAAGTCATTCGACGCACCAACGCGGAAAAGGACCAACAGGGCGCCTTTCGCAAATTGACCGAAGACGGCGCCGGCTGGATAGTAACCGACGTAATCGACATCAGTAAGGGAGAGTACATCAGCGAGGCGGGTATTATCAGACCCACCGACGGAGATCAACTCTACCGCCATAAAAGCCGATTTGGCACGGACAACGAAGATGATGAAGCCCTGGAAATTCTCTACAGTTGGCCGTTATACCGCGATTCTCCCCGGTTACAAAAAAGTATGCTGGAATTTTGCCGGGCATCCTTCTCCCCGCAGCAGCTTCTGAGCTGGAAAAAGAACGACGATCTGAAAAAGCTATTCGTTCCCATGCAGCAAAAGTTCAAGATCGGTCGCTTTGTGGAAAAAGTCGATGTCAACAAATTGCGCGACAATCGCTTTCGCGAACAATTGCTGGCCATGCATAGCGGGAAACACATGACCTATATTTGCTTCTTACCTCAGGGCCAGAATATGAAGCCGCTTTTCTTTTCGTACGGCACCAAACCGCACATCGAAACCCTGAAAGAATTACAGCGACAGCCGTTCGCCTTCAAGCCCACCCACGGCGGACACATCAAGTGCGTGCGGGAGGAAGGCGGCCAGAAGGAATTCCTGGTGGATGCGGGTTCCAATGAGTTCGGCGTAGGAATGCAAACGCCCCTTTCAACCGCCGAGATGGTCGTAGACGCCCTGCAGGAAAATTGGCCCGAGTTTGATTATACTCCGGTCCCCGGTCGCGATGCTTTCGGCCTACAGCAGAGCTATTGATCGGCGCGCATGTTTTCATGGCCGGTATGCATGTACGACTGGTTAAAAAAATTCGCAAGTCAAAGCCGGATCTTTCGCCAATTCCATTGGCGATTGCTTTTTTTTGGCGCTGTCAGCCTGGCGCTGACTGTTCTTACGCGGTGCGAATATTTACCGGCCCAGATGTCCGGGGATATAATCGGTATCCAGAGTATTGACTATCTGGAAGATTCAAATGGATCGCTTACTATCGACGATGTACTGAACCCCGAAAGCAGTACTGCTACGAATATCCCCATCGCCTGGCAACCACATTCATTAAAGCATACACCTAACTTCGGCTTCAGCGACTCGGCCTACTGGCTGGAAGTGCGATTGGATCCCTGCCCGGAAACCCATTGCTTGCTGGAAATCGCTTATCCTCCGCTGGATGACGTGCGCTTGTATTTAATTCCCGACGGTCGTTTGAATCGGCATGCGAAACACGATTACGTTCAATATCATACGGGCGACCTGCTGCCGGTATCGTCTCGACCGATTCACCATCGCAATTATGTTTTTCGAATCGATAATACAATGCGGCCCGTTGCGTATATGCGAGTACGGAGTGAAAGCGTGATCAAATTACCCATCGCGTATTTTACGCCGGACGGTTTCCAGCAGCACAATCGAAATATGCTGTGGTGGATGGGCGCATTTTCCGGGGCCATGCTGATTTTGGCGGCCTTTAATTCGGTCATCTGGTTCATTCTACGCGAGCCGCCGTTCCTATATCTGGTGCTGTTCGCCTGCATCAATTTGCTGTACTTTTTTTTATGGAACGGTTTCGCGGCGCTGTTGTTCAAGATTGACGAACAGAGTGCTTTATATTTGAATTTTATGAATCCATTGTTGATTGCCGTTTCACCCCTGGCAATCATTCAATTTGTGCGCAGCTTTTTACATTCCCGCATGCGACATCGCAAGCTGGACTGGTTTTTAATCGGTCTTATACCACCTTGCCTGATCGGCGTAGCACTGGTTTTCACAGGAGTATATACGTGGCCCATGCACATCTCCATGATTACCGGACTGATACTAACATTCATTGGCATCCCCTGGGGTATTATGCTGTTTATACGGGGCCATCGGCATGTGCGTGTGCTTCTGCTGGCTCTGGCGGTGCCGGCCATAATCGGGGTTTTAAACGCGTTACGTGTATTCGATTTCATTGCCGCCGGATTTTTTTCGGACATGACCGGCTTTCAACTGGGCAGCATTGTACAGATGCTGATGTTCTCTCTGGCGCTTACCGATCGTTTTCGATTGGTAGAACAGGAAAAGGAAATGGCGGCCCGGGCCAGCGCTTCCAAGACAATATTCCTGGCGAATATGAGTCATGAAATCCGCACGCCGTTACACGCCATTCAGGGCGCCCTCGATATGCTGACGGAAGAAGAGCCGCAACTAAAGGATAACAATTATCTGTCCATTATGCGCAGGGCCAATGAGAGCCTGCTGGCCATTATCAACGACATTCTGGATATTTCCCGCATAGAGTCCGGTCGACTGGAGTTGCATACCACACTTTATAAACCGGCTGAAATTCTGGAAACGGTAACCGCCTTTATTCTACCCGCCGCCGCGCGCAGCGGAGTGGCCGTGGCCCATTATATCGATCCGAATGTTCCCGAATTCGTTCAGGGCGATTCCATGCGCATCCGACAGGTGCTTCTTAACTTAGCTTCCAACGCGCGTAAGTTTACCGAAAAGGGCCACATTCTCATGGAGCTACTGCGCGATAAACAGCAATCGAATCGAATGGTATTCCGGGTCAGCGACACGGGCTCCGGCATTCAGCCCCATCGCCTGCGGCATATTTTTGATCCGTTCGTCCAGGAAGACCCGGAGATCGCCCGACGGTACGGCGGTGCCGGGCTGGGCCTGACCATCTGTCGCAATCTGGTAGAATTAATGGGCGGATACATGCAGGTGGAAAGCACGCCCGGAACAGGCAGCACGTTCAGCGCCGTCCTGCCGTTGCATGCGAATGAATCGGCCGCCCAATCATCCGGTATCGATTCGACGGCATCCTCCGCAAACTATTTCTCAAATGAAAACGGTACTTCCGACTCGGCGTCGCCAATAGCACTGCTGTGCGCGGTACCCGAACCGCACTCCTATGTATTACGCAAATACCTCGGCGATTTTGGTTGTCGGATTTATGCTTTCGAGGACGACGGGGAGCTGCCAGTATTCGCGGAATTGGCGGATTCAGAGGATGATATTGAAACGGCGCAAAAAGTATATGTTTTTTATTATACGAACAATCAAGACGATTTTATTTCGCAATCCACTCGATGGTCCGCATTACCGGCGCAATTACAAAAAACCATTCCCGGGCATGTACCCGTCCGGTATGTGCAACTGATCTCCCGATACGCCCCGCGCGTGGACACACCGAATCAGTCCGACGCGGACACAGTCCGATTGTCGCTGCCGATTCAGCGCGTGGCGTTAGAATCGCTTTTAGAAGAAAGGTCAACCCAGGCACCGACGGAAGTTGCGACGCCGTCCTCCGGTGAAGTTCGCATCATTAGCGAACGTCGCCTGCGCATTTTGTTGGCCGAAGATAACGAAGACAACCAATTGCTCTTCCAGGCATTCATTCGTAAAACCGACCACGATTTGATCATTGCCGCCGATGGCAAAATCGCCCTGCATGAGTTCCAGAATAGACCGTACGATCTGGCATTTATTGACATTCAAATGCCGGTTATGGACGGCCTGACCGCGGTACGACAGATGCGTCGGTGGGAAGCACACGCCATTCGCACGGGCCAACGCGAACGTACATGTGTCATCTATACTCTGACGGCCAATACGTTGCACGATGATCGGCTGGCCAGTCTGGATGCGGGTTGCGACGGCCACATTGGCAAACCGGTTTCCCGGGAAAAGATACTGGCTGTAATTGCCGGACACGCTTCCGGTCATTATCTATAATAATTAGCATTTGAATTTCATTGCGAAAAGAGCGACGCTATTCGAC
>JAGRMX010000103.1 GCA_020441025.1 Leptospiraceae bacterium | reverse complement strand
CGTACAGGCTTCCAACGGCATTTATCAGGGCGACAATCACTTTGAATTGCGCCAGGCCATCGCTAAAGAAATCGATCAGAATTTGCGTCAGATGGTGGAACTGGCCAATGGACGCGATTCCACCGGGCGGGCGTTGTTCGGCGGGCATGTGGTGGAGCGCTTACCGTTCGAGACGGTGCAGGGTAACGCAGAAGGTCTGCAGGGTCTTGAACTGGAGAATGTGATTACGGCAGTGCGCTATCGGGGAGACATCGGCAAGCAACTACGCGAAGTGGAGCGCGACCAGTATCTGGATGTAAATCTACCCGGGAATAAAGTTTTCTGGGGTACCAACATGACCGTTACGGGTACCGTCGATAACAGCGCCTACCAGGCTACCGCCGATCAGGTTTTTAAGATTGATGGAGTGGAAATTCACGTGGCGGCCGGCGACACGATTGATGATGTCATCGATAAAATCAATAATTCCAATCTGGAAGTGAAGGCCAGCAAGATCGGTGCGGATAATATCTCCCTGCATACTTCCTCGCCGCATCAAATCTGGCTGGAAGACGTGGGTAACGGAACCGTGTTGAAAGATATCGGGCTGGTTAATCCCGTAGAAGGAGAGCCGCCCAATAACTACGCCGAATCGGCCCGGGTGAACGGACTCAGCATGTTCGACATGTTGATTAAATTGCGCAATGATCTGGTGGCCGGCGACCAACTGGAGATTGGCGGACGCGACCTGGCCAATATCGATGAAACTATAAACAACCTGCTACGCTACCGGGCCGAAGTGGGCGCGCGTCAGAATCGGGTAGAGGATCATACCAGGCGCGTATCCTGGGATAAAACCTACATGCAGGAGTTATTGGCCAAGAGTGAAGGTATCGATTATCCGGAAACGATCATTAATTTAAAATGGTTGGAAACCGTGCATCAATATTCGTTGAACGTGGGCGCGCGTATTATACGTCCGCAGTTGATGGACTTTTTAAGATAGATTTTTATGGCTTTATCCGATAATAGTCTAGTTCCACATAGTTTCGAAAGAGCGAATCAGTGAAATCGGATTCAGCCGGTTATGAACACGTTTCGTATCGCGCCGTTCTTTTGAATCTGCTTGCAATTGTGGGCGAATCGGAAATAAACAGACTGAGGATGGGATATGCCGGAACTGGCAACCAGAGCACTGGGCAAAGTTGAAATCAATCCCGGCGATATGATTCAATTTCCCGAAGGATTGTTTGGATTTCATGAAGTACGTGAATTCGCGTTGCTCATGGAAAAAGGCGATTCACCTTTTAAATGGTTGCAATCCACACAACGTGCCGATCTGGCCTTCATCGTAATTGAGCCGGCGTTGTTTCTGAAAGATCCATACATGCCCGACATATCGGCTTCCGAGCTTGATCAACTGGGAGTAAAGGATCTTTCGGAATGTTCGGTATATACTATTGTAACTATTCCGAAAGATCATCCGGAGAAAATGACCGCCAATTTACAGGGACCGGTTTTGATCAATCCGCACAAGATGATCGGTCGTCAGGTTATATCAAACGATAACCGGCACCTGGTGCGCGTACCTATCCTGGAGCAAATGGAAGGCTGACATTGCTGGTACTTGCCAGAAGAGTAAACGAATCCATCATGATCGGTGACGATATTGAAATCGTCATTGTGGACATGAAGGGTGATCAGGTAAAGCTGGGTATCAAGGCGCCAAAATCCGTGGCGGTGCATCGGGCGGAAGTGTACCGTGAAATCCAGGAGCAGAACAAACAGGCGGCAGCCAATGCGCCCGAATCGCTCTCGAACCTGGGGGATCTGCTCAAGAAGAAAGGTACGCAGTAACGAAGGCCGCGGAATGCGCGCATTGTTACAGTCTTTCCATTACAGGGTCAGCCCTTTCGCGTCGGTCTTATGGGCGCCAATCCTGCTTATTCTGATCGCGGTTTTAACCATTCATAATGTACAGCTGAGCGCTGAAGAAGTTTATCCGCACACCGGCAGCAGTCTTTTCTTCCGGGTGACCAATCGTAAATACATCAGCCATCTGGTCTTTGAATCCATTGACCGGCAGAATTACATAACTCTGATCACCACCCATGCGGGCGTCTGGGCCTTTCAATCCCGGAGTCACGCGTTGCATTATCCCTGCGGAAGTGCGACCGAATGTCTGGCGGAAATGCGCCGGCTGAATGATTTTCTGGACTCGGGCTGGAACATTGGATTGCGATTGAACGGGTCGATCATTACGGAAATTATTTATTATGATCCGGATGGATCATAATAAGGGATGAATGGCAGCGACGTATGAATTTACCATGCTCGCTTGATCGGTGAATTATGTCTCATTGTGCAATAATCTGGCATCCAAATCACAGTAATCTTACCGGTTAGAAAAATTAGTAGTGGCAGTTTGATTCCTGGCCTGCCATTCTGCTCTTTATGAACTTCCGGTGCCTGCACAAAGTGGCCCTGGTTTCGGTAGGCCTGATTTCCTGCGCCCAGTACAGCGCCCAGGAAAGCTATCTGGCACTACTATTTTTAAATTCCGATTCCGGCGGTGGTGGAAACGGACCCGGGATGTACGCAAATGTCAGTGGTCTATCCGGCACACTGGTTTTACAAAATGGCGGCGCCAACGATTGGACCATCACCTCGGATGGAACATTTCTATATCCCGGCAGCATTGCCAGTTCCGATGCGTATGCTTTTACCATTTATTCTCGTCCATCGAATCAAACCTGCACCATAAGCGGTGGCGACAACGGTGACGGCACCGGTACATACAGCGGCGATACCGAAACGGTAACGGTCAGTTGCAGCACGAATGGGGCGGCGGTTTTAAGCGGCATTCAAACCGGTACGACGACCATGAATCCGGCCTTGCGGAACATCGCCGTGACAGCGGTGAACATGTCACGTAGTTTTGTGATCTGTTATTTTCAGACCGATAGTTCCGACCCGTCGCAGGTGCCTACCTGTCAGCTAACCGCCACCAACCAGGTGCAGATCCAGACCGGCGGCGCTAACGCTGCCAACACGGTGCGTTATTATCTGGCGGAATTCTCTTCGGGTGTGAGCGTACAGCGCGGTAATCTGCAACTCACCGCCGGTAACTTAAGCGGGACCGCGACTCTGGGAACGCCGGTGAATACCGCGCGTTCGTTCATATGGGTTACAAGTCGGACCACGGACAATACGCGCACGGCCGATGAACGTCGCACAGTGACGGCCCGTTTCTCAAATTCGAGCACTATCCAGTTTGATCGCAATGAATCCGGAACGGTGGTGGATATTGAATGGCAGGCCATCGAAATTTCCAGCGGAACCGTTCAGAGCGGAATCTCCTCTATGGCTAATGGGCAGGCATCGTTGGTCGTAACTCTTCCGACCCAATTCAATACGTCTCGAACGGCATTGATTATGAACTATCGCGGTGGGACGACGGTCAACGGCATCGAAGGCGATTTTTATGTGCAGGGTGCATTGAGCGGAACCAATACATTAACTTTTACTCGCATCGCATCGAATGGAACGGTGGATATTGCCTGGTTTGTTGTGGAATTGACCGATGGTGCCAGCGTGCAGAGTGGAACTGCCACCACATTGCCCGCCCCCAATTCGGAAACGAATATCGACGTAACTCTCTCACCGGCCGTGGATTTGACTCGTACGATTCCCTTTGTATATGGAACCGTATTCAATGACAGCGATTCGGATCAGGATTCGGGCAGTTTTACCCCGTCTTTTACTTCGACCACCAATCTGCGTTTGAGTCGCGGTTCCAATCAGGATCGGCGTGCGGATGCCGCCTGGTATACGATTCAGCTGGCTCCGTAAACGCGATTGTGACGGGTGATTCTTGCGGCTTACGGCTTACGGCTTACGGCTTGCAGCATTCGGCATTCGGCATTCGGCATTCAGCATTCAGCATTCGGCATTCGGCTTTCGGGTTACGGGAAAGCGCACTGCAAGAGCCGCCGGATACATATCCTAACTGAATCAGAATGAAATGGCTGTGGTTTGTGATTCTGTGTATTTTAATCAATGAATGGCTACGGTGATTGTAACCGGCACAGGCCGATGGCTTTTGCGTTGCCGGTCATGCCGAATGCCGGCGCATGGTTAATCTATGAAAGTGGCGGCACTGATTTCCGGAGGAGTGGATAGCTCGGTAGCGTTGTATCTGGCCCGTGAAGCCGGATACGATTTGACCGCGTTCTATTTAAAAGTCTGGCTGGAGGATGAACTGGAATATCTGGGTCAGTGTCCCTGGGAAGAAGATCTGGAATACGTTCAGGCGGTTTGCGATCAACTGGACGTTCCATTGCAGGTGGTGCCCATACAACAGGAATACTGGCAACGGGTGATCGAGTTTGCGTTACAGGAAATCGAAGCCGGGCGCACGCCCAATCCCGACATGCTCTGCAACAGCCGGGTTAAATTCGGCGCCTTTATGGATTACATCGGGAATGAGTATTCTCGAATCATAACCGGTCACTATGCGCGCGTGCGCCGAACCGATGACCATGTGGATCTGCGAACCGCACCGGATCCGATTAAGGATCAGACATATTTTCTGGCGCATTTGAATCAAACTCAGTTGTCACGAGCCGAGTTTCCCATTGGCGAGTACCAAAAGGATCAGGTGCGTGAATTGGCCGCGCGCTTTGCGTTGCCCACCGCCACACGCCCCGATTCGCAGGGTCTGTGCTTTCTGGGCAAGATCAGCTTTCGCGATTTTGTAAGGCACCATCTGGGCGAGCGTCCCGGACATTTTAAAGAACATGAAACCGGCGTGATCGTCGCGCAACATCGTGGTTACTGGTTTTATACCATCGGACAACGTCACGGATTGGGATTGGCCGGCGGTCCCTGGTATGTGGTATCGCGCGACATCGCGCAAAACGTCGTCTATATTTCCCGTAGCTACTATGCCGAAGATAAACAGCGCGATTCACTGCAGGTAAGCGGCTTGAATTGGATCAATCGGGCGCCTGAAACCGATCGACTACGCGTAAAACTCAGACACGGCCCCGGTTTTCACGATTGCACCATTGAATATATCGATGCGGATCGTCTGTTTGTGCGTCTGGCTCAAAATGATCAGGGCATAGCACCCGGTCAATACGCCGTGTTCTACGATAAAGACATCTGCCTGGGATGTGGAATGATTCAATGAAAGGTACGCCGTTGGAGAGATACATACACGGCACGGAAGATGCTTTTCAACTGATGAACAATTACGGAGCGTGTCGTACACCGTTTTTGTTTCTATTCGATTTTGAACTGTCCAATCCACTGATTATTCCGCTTGATGAAGATTTTCCCGCAGCGGACATCGAATATAGAATGCCCGATGGTATATTGCGTGCCGATTGTTTAGCGCGGGAATACGGTTCCGATGCAACGAAGAAAAGGACTTTGAATGAAGCCCGGACCATTGCGAGCGATTACGGACGATTTCCGCAACCGTATGGACATGATAGCGCAATTTCGGTTGCTGCGCAAAACGGCGCCGGTGTACGCATGCAATCGCAATTGTCTACCGCACTGACGCTACAATCGTTTCCCGTGGGTCTGGATGAGTATGCCGCCGCGTTTCATTATGTGCAATCACAACAGCGCGCCGGTAATTCGTATCTGACCAATCTTACTTTTCCCTGTCCGATTGAGCTGAATGCGGCATTGACGGAAGTCTATGTTCGCAGTCACGCCCTGTATCGAATACTGGTAAAAAACCGCATGGTCGTTTTTTCTCCGGAGAGCTTTGTTCGAATTCATAATAATAGAATCTTTTCGTATCCGATGAAAGGAACTATAGATGCCACGTTGCCGAATGCTGAGACATTGTTACTGGAGAATGAAAAAGAACTGGCCGAGCATGTAACTATTGTGGATTTAATCCGCAACGATCTCAGTCGCGTATCGGGAAATGTTTGCGTGGATCGATTCAGGTTCATCGACCGCATCGCAACGCATACCGGTGGTATTTTGCAGATGAGCTCCCGAATCAGCGGGGATCTGCCCGCGGACTACCGCACACGATTAGGCGCTATATTCAGGGAGTTGCTGCCCGCCGGGTCCGTCTCGGGCGCACCCAAACGCAAAACGCTGGAAATAATAAGACAGGCAGAACAACGCATGCGCGGCTATTATACCGGCGTGTTCGGCGTATTTGACGGCCATCATCTGGATAGCGCGGTGATGATTCGATATATTGAACAAACCGAAAAAGGATTTGTTTATCACAGTGGCGGCGGCATCACGATTTATAGCGATCTGGAAAGCGAATACCGCGAATTATTGCAAAAAATATATGTCCCTGTTGATTGAGACCCTTGGATTTCAGGATGGACATTGTGAGCTAATGTCCTATCATAATGAACGCGTCAATCGTTCCCGACGAGCCTTGCTGTCTATGTCCGATAACTGGCGGTTGGAAGATAGAATCCAGGTACCGGATGAATTTATGCGGGGCAAGGTGCGCTGCCGTGTACTATATGGTGAGCAATTAGACCGCGTCGAGTTTTCCGCGTATATTCCCCGCCGAATCGAATCGATATTGATTGTGCGGGACGATTCCATTGATTATAACTATAAGTATGCCGATCGACGGCGATTACAGCAATTGCATGAACTGAGGGGAAATTGCGACGATGTATTAATTGCCCGGCATGGAGTCTTGACGGACAGTACTTTCAGTAATTTGATGTTCGAACGCGGCGATCGACGTATTACGCCGGAAAATAGTCTGCTGGCCGGTGTGCGGCGCGCGGCATTGTTGGACCGGGGCTATGTGCGGATGGATACGGTGCGCCCGGAACAGGTGCATTTCGATTTTGACAGGGTTCATTTGATCAATGCTCTGTTGGCGCCGGGTGATTGTGTGGTGTCGGTAGAGCGAATCTACGGCGTTTGACTTCTATTGTAAAAAGGACAGGAAGATGCAGGCAAAATGGCGTTCGATACAAATCATATATTTAGCTCTCGTAAGTGGTACAATCCTGGCTCTGATTGTGCTCTACGCGGTTCGTGAAGACAGGGCTCCGGCCTCAACGGACATTGCTCAACTGGAAATCATAATTCCGATTGTGATAACTTTGATAGTTATCACCACTCAGTTTATATCCTGGCAGCAACGCAAAAAATTTACGGAGCGCTTCACATCGCAGGCCTCACGGCAAGAGGAAATATTGGAATATAGCAATACCGAACAAAAGTTAACGCACGCAGCCACAGTCTACTTAACGGCAAAAACCATACAGTGGGCGGGTTTGGAAGGCAGCGGAATGGCTTTGGCGGTGGCTTATTTTATCAGTGGTCAGATTGAGTTTATCATTGCCGGGCTATTGGCGGTTCTCGGGTTGTTGTTTTTTCGACCGAAAGTAGCCGAGCTGGCCGAAATGTCGCAAATACCCGAAACGGAAATAGAGCGTTCCATTCAAACAGGTTGATACGGGAAAAAGCGTATGGCAAAGAATGTACTTATCACCGGAGTTTCTTCTGGTTTAGGAGCCGGCCTGGCCGAATCCTATCTGAATGACGGCTATCATGTTTATGGACTGAGTCGTCGTTTGCCTCCGGAACGTTTGCGCGGCGATCGATTGCATCATGTTTCTGTCGATTTGAATGTTTCCGGAGAAATTCCCGCGGCGCTGCATCGGCTTTTACATAGCGTTAGCGAACTGGAGTGGGTGTACCTGAACGCTGGGGTGCTGGGTGAAATACGGGATCTTGTCGAGGCACCTCTGGAAGAACTAAAACATACCATGAATGTGAATTTATGGGCCAATAAGGTTTTGATCGATGCGCTGTTACGCAGCGACATTTCCATTCAAACCATAATAGGCATTTCGTCCGGCGCGGCGGTGAATGGAAATCGAGGTTGGAGCGGATATTCACTTTCCAAAGCGGCGTTGAACATGCTGATGATGTTGTATGCCCGTGAACAATCCGATGTGCGCTTTTATGCCCTGGCGCCGGGCTTGATAGACACGGCCATGCAGGACTATATGTCCACCGTGCCCGATGAGAATCGATTTACTTCCGTGCGTCGATTGCGCTCAGCGCGCAATACGGACGATATGCCCCATCCCCTGGAGGCGGCCGGTCGTATCCGGGCATGTCTGGGAGATCTCTTGCGCCTGGAAAGCGGCTCATTCGCGGATGTGCGCCACCTGCAAGGTTAGCAGGCCGTTGAAAAACAGCCTGTTAGAGCGTAATCGGAGTAATGTACGGATACGGGATAGCATGCTTGCGGCGAGAGTCTGATTGCGGATCATGGTCGCTATCTACGGGTTGGCCATCATGGATGTTATAAAAAATCGGTCCGGGCTGCGTTCCCGCCTTAAGCAGTGGCGTTTCCAGAATCCCGAAGGGACCATCGCCCTGGTTCCTACCATGGGTTATCTACATGCCGGTCATCTATCTCTGATTGAAAGAGCGCGCGAGGAAGCCGATCTGGTGGTGGTCAGTGTTTTCGTAAATCCGTTGCAGTTTAATGATCCGGAAGACTATCAAAACTACCCGATCGATCTGAATCGGGACGAACAGGCCTGCGAACAGGCCGGCGCCGATATAGTATTCGCTCCCGATCGACAGGAAATGTATCCGGAAGGCGAGCCGTTATTGCAAATGAGTATGCCCGCTCTGACCGCCAATCTGTGCGGCACGGCCCGACCCGGACATTTTGAAGGTGTTCTGATGGTCGTCGCGCGATTGCTAAATTGCGTACAACCGGATGTGGCTCTGTTCGGAAAAAAAGATTATCAACAGTATCTGGTAATACGCCGCATGGTGCAGGATCTCGATTTGCCGGTGCGAATTCTGGGAGTGGAGACGGTGCGCGAGGAAGACGGTCGCGCCATGTCCTCCCGCAATGCCCGCCTGTCCTCGTCCGGAGTGCAACACGCAACGCTGATCTACCGGGCCATGCGCATTGCCGAAAAGGCCCAACGCGACGGTAACAGCAACGCCGCCGATCTTAAGGAAATCATCAAAGATGTGATTGAATCCGGATCGTTGAATCGGGTGGATTATATTGAAATTGTCGATCCCGATACCCTGGAGTCCATGTCGGCCCTGCCCGGCAACTCCAGGTTCCTGATTGCAGTGGCCGTGTTCTGTGAAAATGTCCGATTGATTGACAATATACTGTGTGAAGTATGAAATCGCCGGATTCACCGGCTGTCGGTCTGGGAACAATTAACGGTGAAGGTTTGCGATATATGAATGCGTGTATTCGGTGCTGAAGCGGAGGAAGCTGGATGAAGTTAATAGTAAAGTCTCTAAACTATGTGGTTCTGACCGTACTGGGGCTGTTTTCCGTTGTAATTCTGGTCTCATCCATCATCAGCCCGCCGGCGGCCGGCGGCGGATTGGCCCGTGATGTCGGCATG
>JAGRMX010000102.1 GCA_020441025.1 Leptospiraceae bacterium | reverse complement strand
TATTGCCGGTACGATTTCCGGCTTGAATTCGATTTCCAATTCAGTTTTGTTACAATCACCTTCGTATTCTTTATAATTTTATATGAATCATAGTTAAAGCCCGCAATTAATCCAGCAGCTTTACATACTATAGCCTAAACTGTTGTGTCTTTCAACATGCGTTCAATGGTTTTACGTTGCTTCCTGGAAAGCCCTCGAAAAGCAATGCCTATATAATCCCCATCAATGCGCGCAACTCCGCCCCGCAACTCCAGTAATTCCCCGGACGTGTCGGTATTCTCCGGCGGAATAACATTCAGATCCACCGCGTTGTTTAACTGCAACGGACATTCGCGCCATATAATACACAAACCCGCATTGCTCATATCGGAAGTCACAAATGGTTTTCCATTCACCGACACGTTTATGCGTACCGCTTTGCGGGCATGTCCGCGCCAGCCCCGCCGGGAGTAATCAAAATACGGCGCGGCCAGATCCTGTTCACCCAGTAAATAGAAAATCAGCGCCGCGACAATCACCTGACTCAAAGTGAAAAAATTATATAGAGTGGGGTTAGCCACCAGAGCATAAAAATTATAACCCAGCAAGAGCATACCGTAAACGACGGCGGCATACCAGCCCCAGATGCGCACAAAAAAGAGCCCGACCGCCACCAACCAGGGGGCCAGCATTAAAATGAGCGGCAACGTATCAATGTTATCGAACACCTCCCGGGGATTCAGAATACTCACATCATACATCAGCGCACGGATCACATAATTTGCGAATGGCAATACCAGAAAAAATACGGCGATCAGAGTCAGACGCACCGGGCGCACAACCCTGCGCCTACGCTCTTTAAGCATAGACCCCGACTTACCTTCCGACATGCAAGGATCGACCCCGGAATCGCCTGAAATGACAATCAAAAAAGAGCGGCAACGTGATTTTTCCATGAAAGATTCAATCGTATCGATCCGTGTCGGCGTTGACATGCTTTCGGTATTTTCAAGCATCAACGCATGGAGTTAATGTATGCCACTCCGAAAAGTTGGGCTCCGGCGGTATTGCAGGCACCGTTGCTATTGCTCAATGATCATGCCCATCTGGAGAAGAAGGCCGCCAACAATGCGTTGGAGTTGCTATCGCGTTGGCCACACGGCAATATTCCCGAACGCTGGGTACGCGGCCTGGCCGGTGTCGCCCGTGATGAAACCCTGCACCTGAAACAGGTCAGTTCCCTTTTGTTGCAAAAGGGCGGACAGTTATCCCGCAACCATCGTAATTCGTACGCCGGACATTTGCATAACCTGGTCCGCCGAGGCGCCGGACATGCCGAATTAATCGATCGACTGTTGATTGCCGCTTTAATTGAGGCGCGCTCCTGCGAACGATTCCAACTTTTGCTGCGGCATACCGATGACGAAAGTCTACGACGATTGTACGGCGGCCTGATGGCGGCGGAACGCGGTCACTATAAATTATTTCTGGAACTGGCCGATCTGCTCCAGCCGGAAACGGCACAGGCCCGCTGGATGGAATTGCTGGTCTGCGAAGCGCGCATCATGGCGGCGGAACCCTTCGAACTGCGCTTATTAAGCGGCGCTCCGGGAAATTGATTCTGCATGATGATTAATTGATTCGACGCAGTCGCAGATTGAGATAACGAACAATTGAACCATGCACTTCGTTTATTGATTTACATGATTCATTATTCAGAAAACATTTTTATTGCAATACAGATGAAATCTCTTCAATTGAAGCATTCAGGTTAAATTGGACGCTACTGGCATAACACATGGTTGCAAACATTCAAATATTATTCGAAAACAGGGATTTCTGGGTCGAGCTGGAAGGCGCCCTTTCTGCTTGTTTAGTGGAAGCATCAAACACAAAGTTTCATGATTGGTGTGACGGACTCATCCCGGATTCACATGAGCAGCAAGGACACAATGAAATAATCTATGGGACTGCTTTTATCGGCCCTACGGGTCAGTCGAAATGCCATTTCAGACTTACACTGCCATTGAATCCTGATGGAGACTGGCTTGCATTTATTGCCAGGAATTGCTCAGGCACAGCATGGTTTAAATACTCCCCAAAAGATGCGCTATTGGAAATGAATCTGAGTGAGTTCTAGCATACATTGCAAACAGAGGCAAGCCATCAGAGAGCATTCCTTTAAAAAACCTCGAATTATCTAAAGGATAGCGCCTAAAAAAATCAGAGTCAGTTTCTGATTAATCATTTTGCCCGGCAGTAATTAAATTACAGATTTGGGCGCGTGCATAAACCCCCGGAAGAGGCGTCAAATAATTGACAGAAGCCTGGTACCCGGCGCGATATGATCAAACAGACGTAATTGATGCAGGAATCTTCAGCGTATCTTCCGAATCGGCGTCAGAAAGGTAACCATCGTCATGCTCGTACCTTATAAAGCAAAAGTTTATGTGGATCAAGAGCCAAAATCCAATTTTATTCTGATGTTTTTGATGGTGCTTGGGCTTTTAATAAGCTGGTTATTCGGCCTGAGAAGCATGACACATTTTATATTGGCCTGGGAGAATATACCACAATCGCTCGTGCTGGTATACTTTATTCATAACGATCTCTTTCATTTGATCGGAAACGTACTTTTTCTCTGGACTTTTGGAAATGCAATCAACTGCCGGTTGGGAAATCTGAGATTCGTTGTCGTTTTTTTCACCCTGGGTATTCTTTCCAGCATGATTCATCTTATCATTGATGGATCGCCGGCCATCGGCGCGAGCGGAGCAATCTCCGGCATTGTGGGCATGTTTCTCTTTTTATTTCCTCGAAATGATATTGAATGTATTTTTATTCTGCCCTGGTTCAGTCCGATCATACGAAAGTTTTCAGTTCCCGGTATGTATCTGATAGTATTCTGGTTTGTATATGATCTGATCGGCTATTTTATCTCATCGGCCCCCATAGCCTATATGGCCCATATCGGAGGAATGCTGTGCGGCTTTTTATTGGCTCTAATCCTCGTGAAAATGGGATGGATCACTTTCTGGCAATCAGACAGGCCCCTGATAGAACTTTGATTTCTGCCGACGATAACTCACCGCCGACGTTCTTTGTAGATTCAAAGAGAATCCCTATCCACCGAGATTTTTATCCCGTAAAAATATCATTCTTTCGCCATCATACCCCTCAAACACGATTAAGGCGAAAAATTCGACCATTGATCCTTCCAGGAAGAAACATGTGATCCAAAATCCTGGCGTTAAAAATAATAACAAAATTAAATATACACACAAGAGCTTTGACCGAGCAATGAATCCTCGAATGGAGTGTGCTTTCATGTACCTCCTGATTGTCGTTGGCCAATCCTGTAGTCTACCGGCCAATAGCTCCGTTGATGAGGATCTTTGCGAACTGTCATGCCGATTACCGACTGGACCAGTTATAATCAATAATTATGAATGCTACCATTGAACGAACACTGAATTCTTATGGCGGACGCGATTTCTGGACCAACGCGAAGACAATCAACGCAATCGCCAGCGTTACCGGCCTCGCTTTTAAGATGAAGCACAGACCGTTTTTTGAACGTGTCCAAATCCAGATGGATATTCACCAACCGGTAAGTCGCATTACACCCATCGGTCGCACACCCGGCATCAGCGGTATTTTAAATCAACACGATGTACGCCTGGAAAATGAAGCGGGCGAAACTATCGCGGAACGCGCTGACGCCCGGCGCTTTTTTCCATATGGCCGCCGCCTGTTCTACTGGGATGATCTGGACATGGCCTATTTTGCCAACTACGCCTTCTGGAACTACTTCACATTCCCGGCGCTTTTAATGCGTCCGGATATACATTGGCAGGAATCCGTTCCCGGCAAACTGGCGGCCAACTTCCCCGACACCGTTCCCACTCACAGTCGCCGTCAGGAATTTTATATTGATGCAGAAACCGGACTGTTAAAGCAACACAACTACGCGGCAAATGTAATCAGTAAACTGGCCTATGCCGCCAATGTAGTCCATGAACACGCGCAGGCCGACGGCATTCCGTACGTCGCCCGTCGAATCGTGACGCCCCAGGGCTTTTCCGGCAAACCCTTGCGCGGACCGGTGTTGATTGACATCCGTGTACATGCGCTCCGAATCTATTAAGATCAGGACATATCAAATCAAAAGGTGAGCACCATGAAGTCGCATTTCCAATGCATAATCGTAGCGATTGCAATGTTTGTATTGCAAAGCTGTTCCCTGCCCACAAACAGCTCAACAGATGACGATCTCTCGGCCCTGCTTACAATAATGCAGGTTTCGAATATCGCCGACCAGAACTCCGATTGGCAGAATTATACAATGGTCATTACGGCGACTACTTCCAATCCGACGAAAGCCAGCAATCCTATAATTGACCGGGCTACCTGGCGTCGGGTGGGAGACTCAATGGAGATCGCTTACTCATACGCTCATTCCTCCAATGCCGGTGCGGTAGTCGGGACCGGCACCTATCTGTTTTCCATGCCTCCCGGGTATACCGTAGATAGCAATAAGATCGACATCAGCACTCTGGAATCGGTAGGAATTGTAGGCGTTGCGGCGTACGCCGATGGGGTTAATAAAATGACCGGAGTTTCTAAAATATATGCGAGCAATCAGCTTGCGCTTCAGGTAGGCAACGATACGAACAACCATCAATACATGGCGGGCGGCCCGGCGCATGCGGAACCGTTCGGCGCCATTGATCGGCGTATATCTTTTCATGCTATGGTCCCGATTGCGGGCTGGTAATCATTCAATCATGCCGATTCCGAATCGATTGAATCCCGTCGTACCGCGTATTTCCAGATGGCGCGTATTTAGCATTACGCTTCTACTCGCTTTATTCACACCACAGATAAATGCCGCCCCGGTCGATACGCTGACGCCCATTTCCACCGCGCGAGTGTATCCCGCGCCGGTATTCGAAAAGCCCGGCGATTTCAATAAAAGCTTTGTAAACATCCTTCTTATTGAGCAGGGATCGGATATCGCCGGCATTCTCATCGCGGGCCACACCCGTATTGATGTCTGTCGTCAGCTCAGTAGAATCATGGTAGAGATGTACGCGGAGCTGGATATGGCGCGCACGTACGCTCGCAACAATCGCACAACGCTCATTACAACTCTGTACATGCCGCGCAATTTTCAGACATTCGCCCGGGCGGCCAACGTCGTTCATGCCCACGGTGAATCGAATGGCTGGAAATATGTCGCGTCCAGAATCGTCACTCCGCAGAGTCCGTCCGGCGGGGCTTTGCCCGGACCGGTTCTCATCAATATCAAAGTCCATGATCTACAGATAAAGTGATGAACACCGGAGGCGCCGGCGTTTTGATCACAGTGCTTTCCTGATCCCCGATGACATTTTTGGTTGTTGGAATGAATCCATCAACGGTCTGTAGCAATATATTTTGAGAAGGCTGAAATCATGAAGCGACTTACCCTGCTACCCATCCTGTTCCTTTTCGCAATTTTGCAGAATTGCACTCTACCGGGCGTAAACAGCAGCGACGAAGATCTGGCAACCCTCCTGACTCTTATTCAGGTGCAGAGCAATTCCAGTCAGTATACCAGATGGCAATCCTTTCCCATGACCATCAGTGCTACGACGACCGCGCCCACTAAAGCAACGAGTCCGGATATCGACCAGGCGTTCTGGCGTCGGGCCGGGGACAGCATGGAAATCACATACACCTATAAACATACAAACAATACGGGTGCTACATCGGGCACCGGCGACTACCTCTTTCAGATTCCAGACGGCTATACGATCGATTCATCTCGAGTCGTCATCGATACGTTTCAGGAAACCGGGGCCGTGGGCTCCGCTTCGGTATTCGATGATTATGTTGGTTCATCCAAGGTTTACACAACAACCGCACTGGCCCTCTTTGTCCGCAATGGAGTTGCCGGTGGCTTCGTTACCGGTGGAAGCATCGGCGACCTGACGGGGGCAACGGTCGCCATTACATTCAATGCCAGAGTTCCCATAACAGGCTGATAGCAACACCCATCCCGACTCTTCGGCTTGATTGTACTCCATCCGGAACAAAAACACAGACAAAGTTCCAGATGAAAACAATTCGGCTGCATTGATCGGCCCCCTGATCGCCAGACCGCACCCATCTACCTGAGTGCGCATTCCAGGTAAACCGCACATTGTTGCATGATCGGGCGGAAAAAATCCTTCACAAAGCCGGTCTATACACCAGTCTATTCTACAGAGTCGAGCTATGGTGCCTCTATGCACGAATGGCGCGATCACCCGCAGGGCAGGTTCAAGCATGAAACAATTACAGATAAAGAGGAAGGCCGGGAGAACGGCTGCGGCACTGCGGTGGCTGCCTGTATTACCTATCGTATTACCTATCCTGACCTTGCTGACGGGCGCACTGCCATTGCAGCTCAAAGCGGCTCCGGTGGAGAATCTGACGCCCATATCCCTCGCAAAGGTATATCCAAACAGGGCTTTTGAAAAGCCGGGGGACATCAACAAGAGTTATGTAAGTGTCTTCTTGATAGAACAGGGTTCCGATACGGTCGGTATTCGATTCACAGGCCATACGGAAATTGAAATCTGCCGGCGAATCAGCACCATCATGGTGGAAATGTACGCCGAACTGAGAGAACGGGGCTATGATTTCGGCGACGATTTCTATCTGGGCTACGGCGTTTTCGATGGGCCGGTAACTCCCGAACTGAGTACGCTCTACAATCGCTACACGCGGAAGATCCTCCGCATCAACGAAGAAACCGACGGCATTCTATCCGTACGACGGATTTCCTTAGAAAATTATCAAAAGCTGGAGAACGAGTTGCAAGCAGCCCGGGACTACGCCCGGAGCAATCATACCACGCTGATCACAACTTTTCATTTTCCATTGAACTTCCAGGTATTCGCACATGAGCGAAAGATAGCCGACGATCCAATGAATCGATTGTTGTCTACCATTCGTTCCGACACCCTCGAAATTGAATCCCGCATGGCGAGGATGGAACAGGAACGTCATGCGGTTGAATCGGCTGTGCAGCAGCTACGGGAATTACCGACCCTGGAAGGCATACATTATCGCTACAGGGAAGGACAGAGCGCCAGCACACGCAACAATCGAGAACAGATTCGAAAGCATATGCAGACTGCGGAGTTTCAATCGAAGCTGGAAAAAGCACGCTCAACCCTCCAGTCCATTTACGATCAATTCCCGGAAAATCCCGCGACACCGGCGGGCAAACGCATGACCGCTTTCAGCAAAGCCATGCTGGAAGAGTACACCGAAAGCACCATTCTGCAACAGCTTATGAATAAGTCGCAGAATTATTATTTAACCGATTTTAGCGTCAGCTGGAAGGACCTGGGCGATACCGTCGCGGGAAAGGATTTCATTACGTACCTTCAGCGATTTGTCTCCAGTCTGGATAACTTCATTGAGTTTTCCCGGGGACTGGGCGAAATGCATTCGCTTACTCTGCTGGATGCGTCCATGCGCGGGTGGCCTGCGCTGGATTTCTCCGAGTACGGGGACATATATCGACAAGCGGTGCAATTACGAATCCAGCAAGATGTGCAGGGCCAATATCATTTTTTTCGAGGCAACGAAAACGATTATCATCTTTACGCCTCTCTTTCCGGAACCGTATTGCATGTCACCAATGGCCAAACCGATCGGTTTGTTCAGATAGAAGATCTGATACAGGACACCGCTCAAATTCCGGATGAATCTCAGGTACGCCGCCAACTGCTGGATTCCTTGCCGGACGATACCCGGGTCGCCGTTGCCACTGTTGACTTGCGCAATCCCGATCATCCGTATAGAAGTGCGCCGTCGACACCGGACGCTACAATAGACCTCAGTTCCATCACGAACGATTTTTTTAAAAGCGATTTTGATCGCACCGGTATGCTGACACGTCTGCGGGGCTCCGCTCCGATGGATCGCAGCGCGCAGCACATGTTTCCATTGCAATCCGAAGTGCGAAACAGACGCCGCGTATATACCGGCGATTTATTTTATATTCAGCCCGGGCAATATCAATTGCGTATAAGCCCTGCCGGTCAGCTGCGCGCTGATTCTACTCTGCGATACCTACTGAACAAAATGATTGCCGATCCGGAAACTCAGCGTCTGTTTGCCGTCGGTCGCGCGGTCAATGGGACTCGAACACCCACTGAGATCGAATCTTTAATCAATAAGCCGTCACATTTCATGCGAGTTATGCTGCCCGCAATTCTTCCGGTTCAGCTGGACGCCAATCAGTCCATCGATGCGGAAATGCTTTCGTTGCGCCGGGGAGATCCTTTCGCGCAATTATCAAAAGAACAACGTGCGGATGTGGTTCCCGCATACCAGGCATATCATTTAATAGCCGCCCAGCGACTCGCATTGGACATGCCGGATGACACCAGAGCCCTGTTGTTCGTTAAAACCGCCCGGTACATAAACCAACTGGCATCATCGAATAATTATACCGATGAAAATACCGAACGCAATGATTTAAAAACAGCGGTACTCGACGCGTTACAAATAGAAATTCGAAACGCGGATACACCGGTTTATCATCCCGATTTGCGTCCGAACATGATTCGCCGGGTAGCCACCGGTCCCGACGAGAATCGGGATACGACCATGATCATTGCGCCGCAGCACGATGTCCGCCTTGCCACGCGCGATCATCTCATCGGGCAAATTCTGGCTTACAGTCTTTATTTAACGCATGCGAACAATTCACTGAGCGCGGATATTTCCACGAATCAAATCGACCTGGCTCTGAATGAGCTCGGAGCCAGAGCGTATTACATTCAGAATCAGGAACAACCACGCCATGCAAATCAAATACAGCTACATCCAACCGCGGAATTGCTGACCGGAATCGCTCTTACCGGAATGGAAATTGCCGAACAGATACAATACGCTGATGCAGAGCAACAACAATATATGAGGTCGGCGTTGCGACACATCATCGAACCGTTAATGGCCACCATGCTGCGCCGTTCGCGGGAAAGATCGAACGCCATCGAAATTCTTCAAAACGCTTTTTCGGAACGCTCCACCGGGCGAGTATTTGAATAAATTCTCACGGATGTTATAAATGCATCCATGATTACGTATTTAGTACAGCACTGATTAACACGCGACTGGCTACCACAGAAATAGCACTAAAAAACCATATTAAAACAAACCTATAAGATCTATTCTTTTTGGCTTCGATTAACTCCATAATAAAAGCATAAATGATGCAGATTAATATGCTAAATATTCCGTGCATGGCACCTTTGTTATGAAAAATCCAGATGATGGACATTACATAGCAAATTAAGAAAGTAAACGTCGCCACCAATAAAAACAATACCAGGGAGTAAAAAATCATTTCGTTCATAGTCATCTAATCTCGCGCCCGCCGCTCAGCGAACGGGTGGCCAGGGAGGGCCACCCTCCGTCGGAGTAGGACACGGATGTTGTCCTTCCTTTATTCGCGAATCTGTGCTTTAAACGGAGCGCGGGCCAGATCTCCGGCATGCGTCCTTATCTTCCTTTATGTAATATAATCCAATGCTACACATTTTGGCACGTCAATCAACCAACGAACTTATAGAAGCGAGAATCTCGCGCAAATAACGAGCGCCCGCCGCTCAGCGAACGGGTGGCCAAGGAGGGCCAC
>JAGRMX010000101.1 GCA_020441025.1 Leptospiraceae bacterium | reverse complement strand
ATTTGTTTGTGAACAATCGACCGGTGGAAGTGAAACACTTTTCGTATCTGGTAAAAAAATCTTACGGTGAATTGCTGCCGCCGGGTTCGCATCCCTATTACTTTCTATTCCTCGAGATTCCCCCGGATCGGGTGGATGTGAATGTGCATCCGGCCAAGCGCGAAGTACGATTACTGGACGAATCCAATTTGCATGGATTGGTAACCGGTGCCCTCGAAACCGCTCTAAGGCCCAGGCATCCGCTACAGTATTCACATGAGCGCGAGCAAAGTCGTTTGGCCGGTCATCGTATGGCACACCGGTACATACAATCGGTGGACCAGGTTTTATTTGAAAGACCGCCGGCCGTGCGCGAATCCTATTCCATTCCGGCCTATGTGGATAGTGGGGCGCCCGATAGCGACGCAACCGGACGACATATTGATTCGAGCAATTCAGGCGCCGATTACAGACCCGGCGAACGACAGACCGTTGATGGTATGATGCACGGGGATGCACGGTCCGGTGATGATCACTTCGATGGGCACCATGAACCGAGCCCGCATTCCGAAAATTCATCCGCATCGGCGCGCAGCTTTTTGCCGCGCAAACATTTCGGCACATTCTATGGAGCGTATATCATTGCCGAAGGCGAAGACGGATTGTATATAATTGATCAGCATACCGCCCATGAGCGCATCAATTACGAAAAGAAAAGACGCCAGTTGGAACAGGTACGCGGGGAACGTCAGCCGCTGCTACAACCGATCGTAATCGATTGCCTGGCAGATGAGTTACAACAGGTGTTGCAACACGCGGACGAATTAAAGGAAAGCGGCTTTGTAGTGGAAGAGTTCGGACCGAGATCTTATGCACTGCGCGAAATTCCCACATACGTCGATCCCGGGCAGGAGCAGGATTTGATCGCACATTTGATTCATCGCATTCTGGAAGGCGAACAGGGTGTGCGTTTATATGACGAATATGCCGCTATGAAGGCGTGTAAAGCGTCGATTAAAAAGAATGATTATATATCGGGGGAAGTGATCAGCGAGTTGCTGGTCGAACTGGCCAATTGTGAAAATCCATCGCGGTGCCCGCATGGACGGCCTACAATGGTGCGCATAACTCCGGAGGAATTGGATCGAATGTTTCATCGGATCTAAGAAGTCATCTCGAAGCTATGAGTTCTAATCCCGATGATAGTCCCTCAAGGCCGGCGAGAAAGTGTAACAGATTCTAAACTCAGGCGTCCAAAGCAAACATGACCACCCAGGAAAAATCGATCGTTATCGCGGTAACCGGCAGCATCGCCGCCTTCAAGACCTGTGAGCTGGTGCGAAGTCTGGCTAAACAGGGATACCCGGTTCAGGTAATAATGACACCGAATGCGGAACGCTTCATCGGTCGCGTTACGTTTCAGGCGCTGACCGATCGTCCGGTATATGTTTCCGAATGGGAAACCGGTATGGTGCATATAGATGTCAAGAATATGGCCGGCGTGTTCGCGGTGGTACCCATTACCGCCAATACCATCGGCAAATTCGCCAATGGAATCGCCGACGATATTGTCTCCAGCACCTATCTGGCACTGGGCTGTCCGGTGTTGATTGCACCGGCCATGAATCCGGGTATGTTCGCTCATCCGGCGGTGCAACGAAACCTCTCCGTTTTGCGGCAGGACGGTGTCCAGATCCTGGATCCCACTTCGGGAGAAGTGGTATGCGGAGATTCCGGTCAGGGAAAAATGGCCGACATTGCCACGATTGAGAATCGTATTATTGAGGTGTATCGCTCCGCCACTTCTTGATCCGCATGAGTGCACAAGAGTATCGATTGATAATTGTATCGGGCCCGACCAGAGAGTGGATTGATCCGGTACGCTTCCTATCCAACGCGTCCAGTGGTCGAACCGGCTGGCATCTGGCTACCCATGGCAAAGACTATTTTCGGGAAGTGACCTATATATCCGGTCCGGTCGCCGACCGCTTTCAGAAGGTGGCGGGAGTTACCAATATTCAGGTGGAAACTACGGCGGATATGGCCCGGGCGGTGCAAAACGAAGTGGGTGACCGGGCGGTTTTAATTATGGCGGCAGCTCCGGCGGATTACACTCCGGAGCAACTTTCCCCCCATAAAATAAAAAAGTCAGATAATGAAAACATCACGCTCAAGCTGAAGCCCACTACAGACATTCTAAAGTCTCTGATACCCATATCCACGGAACTGAAATCATTCTACAGAATAGGTTTTGCCGCCGAAACTGAAAACATTGAGGACTATGCCGGTCGAAAACTTCAGGAAAAAAACCTTGATTTTATATGTGCCAATGCGGTATATCAAAGCCAAACCGGTTTCGGGGACACCGAAAATACCCTGATAGTTTTTGATCGAAGTTTGACGGCCCATATAATCGGTCCCCACGATAAAGAAACGCTGACACGGAAGCTGATCGATTATATCATTCATAAACTTTCATTATAAAAAATACAAAAACTCTATGAAAAAACGATCCACGAGCATTATCATTTTGTTACTCCTGTTGATTCTGTCCGCATCGACTTTGCAGGCGGAGACCCTGATTTTAAAGTCCGGCCAACAGGTTGAAGGGCGCATTTTATCCCAAACCCGTACCGAAGTCCGGATACGTACCGCCAATGGGGTACAGGTTATTTCTAAAACGGACATCAGCAGAATTCTGTACAATGATCAGCAGGTGCAGGAAGAAGCGCGCCGTCAGGAGGAACTGCGTCGGCAACAGGAAGAGGAGCGGCGCCGTCAGGAAGAAGAGGCCCGCCGACAGGCTGAGGAGACGCAACGTCAGGAGGAAGAAGCACAAAGACAGGCAGAGGAGGCTCGACGTCAGGCGGAAGAAGAAGCTCGAAGACGGGCGGAAGAGAATGCCAATGTCGAACAGGACCAGGAACCAAAAGTTACCGTTTGGAATTCTCTCCTGCGCAGCGCGATTCTACCGGGCTGGGGTCAGATTCACTCCGGACGTTCCGGATCAGGCTGGATGATAATGGGCGGGTTTTTAGGCGCCGCCGGTTTGTCATTGTATCTGGATGATCAGTATTACCTTGCTCGCCGGAATTACGAAAACGACGCGAATGAATTTTTTTATACGTCCCCTTTGTTGATTTCTTCATTAGGACAGGCCATCAGCGATACTTCCCAGTTTATTCCCATCGGCGTGTACATCATAGATAAGACCTCAACTTCACGACAAAAAATGGAACAGGCCGGTCGGTATGCGAATGGTATGCGCTCGGCGCTACTGGCGTTGTACGTATGGAACCTGCTGGATGTAGTTTTATTTTACCCGGATCAGAATTCTACCGTCGGTTTAGAAATCCACGGCGATCGGCTCGGTATGCGTTACGAGCTTCGATTCTAAAAACCCTTGCGCGTACTGGTTCTTACCGGAGTTCAGGAAGAGCTGCTTCCCATCGTCAGGCGATTAGCGCTGCGTTTTGATAATTCCGTGCGGGCTTATCGAAGCAGTCAGTACCCGGACCTGTACGCCGCCACAACCGGTCCAGGGATACAGAAACGCGGCGCCATTCGCAAGCTGATCACAGAAACTGTGCCGCATGCCATAATCAATGCCGGTCTGGTCGGTTTACTAAAAGAGCCGGACAATCTGGAAGCCGGCGATCGCTGTCGACTCGGCGAAGTGATCGATTCCCGGACGAGGATTGTCTATCCAGGCGGTCCGGGAAGAGATCGTCTGGTAAGCGTTGATAAACCCGTATTTGCTCCATATGAAAAAATGGACGTGGCCACGGATTTTTCAGCCCGCCTGGTGGACATGGAAGCCGCACCGCTGCTGAATCTGGTGGGCCAGTTGGAGGAAGTTTCTACCGGTTCGGTGGTGGTTTTCTGCAAGGTTGTGGGCGACCGTCCCGATACGTATTATTTGCACCAATACGAGCACCTGGTGCGAGGCTGGCATCGCAAATCGCGTTTGGAAAAATGGATCAGCGGAATGCGCTTTCCCGGCGGTCCCTGGCGACTGCGAAAACTGCTGACCATGAAAGATAAGGCGCTTGAGTCTCTGGCCGCGCATACGGAACATGTGACTCTGCGGATTCTGAATCATCCCGGTGGAATGACAACAACGATTGACAGTGTGTTCATTCCGCATTAACCAGGAGTCGATTCGATTGAATCAGCGCCAACATGACCATAGTATACGGCATTCTGGGATTCCTCTTACTCGCTGCGGCCAGTGGTGCGCTTTATTATTTCTTTGTGTATGATCGCGGGAGTGTGTACGAACGCGCGCTGCAAACCGCCCGCCAGGGCAATTATGTGGATGCCCGGGCGCTGATACGAACGCGAATTGATCGTGATCCGGACGATCCGGTGGCACATTTCTACATGTCACGGATTTACGCTCTGGAAACCAATGATCAACAAGAACTGGAGCATTTAAAAGAAGTCAAACGCATCGGTCGATACGTCGGGAATTTGAAACCGAACGAAATTATCGGGCGCATCGCCCAGATCAATTATAATCAGGGTCGCTACTACGGTAGTTTTGAGAATTATCTCGATGTTCTGCAATACGACCCTTCCAATGAACTGGCCCTGGCGCATGTGGCCTTCATGGCCATCGGTCAGGAGGAATTTCAAGTCGCGGAACGTTATTTTAAGCGGCTGGTAAAAGTCGCACCCGACCGGGCTCAGTATCATGTTGGTCGCGGCGTGGCTCTGGCCATGTTACGGCAAAAAGAAGCTTTGCAATCTTTCAACACCGCCCTGTCTCTCGCTCCTCGCAGTCAGGTGGCCCAATTCCTTACCGCCCTGCAGGCCTTTCGCGACGGAAACGGCGCTCAGGCCCGCGAACTTGTGGAAAGTTTTCTGCCGGAATTGGAAGATCCTTCCGTGCAGTACATGGGGAATCGGTTGGCGGCCGGTGCGTATTACCTTTTGGGAGAATATCCAAAGGCTCTGCAGGCCGGCGAGCAATGTATGGCCATTGCCGCCAGAGAAGGCTGGGAAAAAGAGGAATACGACGCCCGCCTGACTATCGCTTATATGGCCATGTTGGTTCATGATCTGGAAAAGGCTAACGAGCATTTACTGGAACTCGAAATTCGCAACCCGGCGGACGAACTGGTGATGAAAGTTTCGGATTTCCGAATGGACCTGGAAGAACAGGTGGCCAGCCTGGATCAAATTTCCCCGCGGGGATTCGATTTCATGTCGCATATGCAGGACTGGGTTCGAAATCGTTTTCACGACGACGCTATTTTCAAAATGTCCGGTCTGGGGATGGAAGAGAGCTTTGACATTTTAAATTTCTTCACCGGGGAAGGCGAAGTCCGGCAGGATCGACCTAAAGATTCGGATCTGGATCCGGGTGAAATTATCGGCAAGTTCAATTCGCTTAAAGGTGATGCCTTTGAAGCCGCGTGCATCAAGATCATGACAATTCTTGGTTTTAAAATGAAAAAGTCCCTGCAGTACAGAGACCGGGACGGAGCCGACTATCTGGCCGCCAGCGTCGAAGATAAGAAGATTACGGCTTTGTTTCGCATCCGTCAGTGGTCCAACCAACCGATTTCGGACATCTTTTTGCGCGAGCAGCAGAACTACATGAATGAACAAAAAGCAAATAAAGGCTTTATCATCGCCGGAACTCAGCTTACTTCCGGCGCTGAAGCGGCTTTGAACAATTTGAGTAAAATTACGGTTATTAATGAGATGCAGTTAGCCGAACTGTTGCAACGAATCTTATGAAGTTTTATTCACATTTATTTCACCGAAGAATCATCTCTATGATTCTATTGTCGATGCTGTCTATCCCGGTCGCCTGTAACGGGGACGAGTCGGATGAAATGGAAATGGGAATCAGTCAAGAGCGACATTATACGGACGGTCCGCCGGAGGTTGTGGTCGGCAAAATTCGAAACGATACCGAACTCAGCGGCGCGCAACTGGATGAGCGCATAGAATCAATTCAGGTAGAATTGCAGGAAGTAGTGAACCTCGTCTACGGAGGCGATTTAAGAACGTTGCCCGAGCACGTGCACGTGGAAAAGGGATTGTATGTAGACGTGAAGGCACATCGGACTCATAGTGAGGTGCGCTCGGAAGTCGCCGATCCGCATAGCTACCTGAGTCGATTTTTTGTGGGCGACGGTTCTGATATTACGGACCCGGGAGAAGATCCGGTACCGATTAAGGAAGTGCTGCAACTGACTCGCTCCATTAAAGCGGACGTTTTTTTATTATCCGAAGACTTTTGCGAGATCCAACTCACACTGGAAGACGCGCCGGGACGTAGCTATTATTTAAACAATCCTGTTTTGATAGAGTGGGAGGGACGTTGGTATATTTATCGAATGTTCTGATATGTGTTTTTAAATCGTATTCCGTTAGCCGTCAAATCTGTGTTTGAGCGGTGGAGCTATAAACCGTCGTCGGTCGAGGTAAATCAATAATGTTCTGGAAGCCGGAATGAAAAACAGACTGAAAATCATTTTTGCAATAGTTCTGCTTCTGTTTACCGGTATCCAGATACAGAATCTGCTGGCTACATCCTGGCAATTTTATATCAACAGTTGTCCGAACAAAGACGTACTGACCTGGGACGCGAACCTGCGCCTGAGCACCGTCCTGGATCAGTATCAAGACTTTCGAGACCATCACTTTGGTCGTGCCATTTTGCCGTTTATCGACTCACCCACCTGGCCCACTCTACGGCATGCCATTGCGCTGATTGTTTTCAGTCTCAGTCCCGATGGCCCCGGTCCTGTTCTGGATGTAGCCATCGGATTCGTTTTTTACACTTTATTATTCCCGTCGTTATTGATTGTAGCTTTTGAAATTACCAGGGATTGGTTTCGGGCTTCCATAATCTGGTTCGGCGCCAGTATGCTCGTGTTGCACGCCAGGGAAATACCGGCGTACGGTTTATCCTCCATGCTGGAATCGCAGGGGATGTTCTTTCTATTGTGGTCCATGTACTTTCTTTTCAAGCTGTACGAACAACAACAGTTGCGTCGAACGGCAAAGGAATCCGGTATTGCCGCTTATTTTCCGCGCCGCAGACGAATATGGTTCGGACTGTTTATATCCGCCCTGTGCCTGTTCTTTACCAAATATCCATACGGAATCATGTTAATACTGGCTGTAGTCTCTTATGAGATAATTCGCAGCCCGCGACGAGTGTACGATCTGTTGACGCTCATCATAACCAGACATTACAGCGGTAATCGTATTTATGTTCCGATTGTCGCGGCCGGACTCCTGGCGATCGTATTTATACTGAACTATTTGATAGCGGATTTCAGCAGAAAGTTCGTAAAGTATTCCATATGGTTCGTGGTTACGATTCTGTTTATTGATTTGAATGTATATTTCTATAAGTACCGCGTGGAACTCAGACAGATTATGGATACTGTGCGGCGGCATTTTTATACCGCGGTAATACTGCCGGCGGCCGTCTGGATGCTGATTCATCCCGACCGGGTCAGCAGCACCATCGGCACCCAGCAACATGAACAACAGGCGTCGCTGAGTTTTTTTAACCGTCTCTTTTCGGAAGATGTTTTTGCGCATGCGACGCCGATAATACTGCTGACGTTATTGGCCGGGCTGGCCGTTTTGATGATGTGGTTCGGCTTCTATCGCCAATCCAACGGTAATTTACGCTATAGCTTTCAGAAAACGCTGACCAAGCCCGAGACCGCATTCACGTTTATTCTGATTTTTCAGTTTCTGATTCTGGAATTGCTTACGGCCAATAAGCAATTGCGGCACATTTACCATTTGTTGCCGGCCATATTCCTGATTTTATCCGCCTGGTGTTTGTATATTCCCCGATTGATTCGGGTACGCAATTTGAGTTCGGGTAACTGGCCGCGCTATCTGGAGAAAGCTCTGTACGCGATTTTTTACGCGGTTCCGTTGACGGCGGTTATATTTTTAGTGCCTACATTAAAATCTAAAATAGAAGAAGGCCGCCCCCTCGATCTGGTAAGCATATCCAGCACGTATCCGTACTATACGATCAGTCGATCGTTGTGTATGACCGAAATGGATCAATCGTTGTACCAACCAGTGCGAGAACTGGCGGAAAAGATCAGTCCCCGCAAACGCTACATTCTGGTGAATGCTTTCCATGATAAAAAAGAAGCCTATGGAATCACGGACTTTCCCATTGATCGGCCGAACGGTTACATGCTGGCGTCCGATTTCGATTTATTGTTTCGATTTCGCACGTTACATCTGGGAGCCGTGCGCAACGAATCGGAAGATCAAAGAAAGTATAACTGGAAAAATTTTGATTCGGTACTGCTCCTGACGCGTCGTTGTCGTGATGCGCGGTGGGATCGGTTCATCAATGAACGAGCGTCGGAATACGGAGTGGAAGCTCTTTTACATGCCACATTCAGTCATATATCCGGAGAGTATTGCCTGCGGGAGTATGTAATATTGCCGCCCATTAACGCGGAAGAATAATCGCGGCAATAACGGGGAGGGGGATATAACTTTCCGTCGATTGATCTGGAGAATCTATCCGGATTTCAGAAAGCGCTTGAATATGATAATATTGGTAGCGCCCATCCACTCCGGTATCTTCTCCCGGAAAATGTCCTCACGACTGCGTCTGGCCTTGATTTGTTCCGGTAACGCTTCGAATTCCTGCATAGCTTTGCGTGAAAGTCGCGCGTGCATTTCTTTAATGCGCGCAATGATGCGCTTATACATTACATAATCGTCGCGAGTATCCTTCACGGCCGGCAGGACATCGCTTCGCCACCATTCGATTATGGTTTGTTTGATTAATTCACGGGGAATGTATTTGCGGATCATTTTGCCGCCCGCGACTTTTCGATGTAGAGTACCGGTGCCCACCTCCTGTAAAAACTTTATGGTCAAAGTATTGAAAGTTTGCGGACCGAGGTGAAAAATAAAAAGATAACGAAACCTTTGATCTACCTGCAGGTTGAGCATGGAAATGTCCGTAACCAGCGTAAAAAACGCATGCAGGAAATTTTTGTATTCGGTTTCGATGTCGACTTTCTGACTCAAACCGGTTTTACGCGAAATGGTGATGATCAGATCGCTTTTAATGTATTGTTGATCCGCGCCCATGTGGGTGTCCATGTACACCACCTGTTTGTACAGAGCGCGCTCCTGTTCCAGGGCCGCCGGATCGTAGTGAAAGTAGTACTGCGGACTGCGATTAAATTCCGCGCTACCGGAAGCGTCCAGCCGATGGTCGGGGAGGCTGCGTACCGTTTCAGCGGCAGCCGTCATTTTGCGTACACCGCGGTCGGTATATGCGTCCGAACGCGGCAATTGGGAGCGGTCCGTGCCATAGTCTCCGAAGACCTGTTCAACGTGCGATTCCAGGTTGGGAGTAAAAACATATGACAGTTGGTACTCAAGCTGAGGAGAGTATTGCGCCGCTCCATCGAGTTTATTGGAGCTGATGGGATCGTATTGAAGACGTAGCAAAATGCCCATACGATTGCAGTACACGTGAATGGTATCGCAGAAATGGATGCCGGGCGTTACACCGTATTCCAGCAGTTGCCGCTTAAACTCGGAGTTGGCCAAACCGCTGGAATTTAGAATAGAGCGAATATCGGTCCAGTGTTGAACGCAGTTCAACGCAAACTTTTTCAAGTATACGTATGTTTTTAAAAATGAAATAAATGAAAGTCTATGATCGGAAATTTCGGCATTGAATATATTATGAAATTCTCGACCGGCTTCCTTTTCCAGCGAAGCGGGAT
>JAGRMX010000100.1 GCA_020441025.1 Leptospiraceae bacterium | reverse complement strand
CTGCGCGAGGGTGGGAATCACCGCGCCCGGGAAGATGTACTTTTCCAACCAGGCGTCCATCTTTTTCGGCGCTTCTCGTCCGATGGAATGAACCAGTGCAAGTCCGTCGGGCTTCACCACTTTCGCAATGATATCATACAGCTTTTTGTAATTCTCAGGTCCCACATGTTCCAGCATACCAATGGAAACGAACTTATCGTATTTACGATTATCCTGGCCGATGGTGCGATAATCGTCCAGAATATACTCAATGCGATCTTCGCCGATGCCGTGTCGGCGGGCTTTTTCGCGGGCAAACTCGACCTGTTCTTTAGAAATATTGTACGAGCGCATGCGCACGCCGTACTGTTGCGCGGCGTACAGGGCGAATCCGCCCCAGCCGCAACCGGCTTCCACCACCGTTTCGCCGGGCTTTAATTGTAGCTTGCGGCATACCAGGTCGAGTTTCTGTCGCTGAGCCTGTTCGATGGTGTCGCTTTCATTTTCAAAATACGCGCAGGTATATTGCTTGTGGTCTTTATCCAGCCACTGTGAATAAAACTCATTGCCCAGGTCGTAATGCGCCGAAATGTTTTTGCGCGATCCTTCCAGCGTGTTGCGTCTACTCAGGTACCCAAAAAACAATTTCACCGCCTGGCTGAATGAAGGACGAATATGCTGGTTCTGGGCTTCGAATCCGAAGTGCAGCATTTTCTGAATGTCGCCTTCGATTTCCACTTCGCCGCGCATGTAACCCTCGCCGAAACCCAGAGAGGGATGCGCCATCATTTCTCGCAAGACCTGTTGGCTACGTAGATGCAGAGTCCATTCAGGCGAACCGTCGCCCCGCACAACCTCGCTGCCATCCGGCAGCGTTATGCGATAATTGCCTTCAAATTGTATTTTCTCGATCAGTTCCTTGATTGTGGATATCATGGTAATGCCTCGGTAAGTTATTGCGGCCGATAATGTTTGTGAACGGTCGCCGAATCTCTTTCCGCATTTTCAATTTTTATAAACTTGCAGAATGTAATTATATTGTTGCACTATGATTGCGAAATCATCTCAGCCGTCGGTTACAATCGACATGATAACTTCCAAAATGGAATGGAAAACATGACTTCAGTTTGCAAATCCGAATCCGGCTGTATACAGAATCGGGCGGCCTCAAAGAGGTACGCCCGATTCCAATCGCATTCCACACTGCCGGGGAATGCAAAACCATCAACGATGGAATTTTACGCCGGTTGAAGTGCCGGACCGGATGTCAGCCATTCATCCGCGGATTCCTTCCAGCGAGCGATTTGATTGCGCAACTCCTGCAGATTCAATTTACGCAACACCCGCTGATCTACGCAAGTATTTACTGCCTGCACCACGATGATCAGTTCTTCCACGCTCAGCCGGCGAAAAATCCCCGGTTTGAGAATGCGACGGGCCTGCGCCCGCACCCGATCCATCTCACGACCGGTTTCAATCACTCTTTCCGGCGGCACCGGCAGCTTCTGAATGAGGCCCAGTTTGTGCATGCACCACAGACCGTAATAAGTAATGTCGATTTCCCACCAGTAGAAGCCCGCTTTGGCCCCTCCCTGATAAAAATGGTGGTTATTGTGCCATCCTTCTCCCAGAGTCACGAATGCCAGCAGTAGATTGTTCCGGCTGGTATCTCCGGTTTCAAAGCGCTGTTTGCCGAAAACATGCGAAAGGGAATTGATGGTAAAGGTTCCATGCCAGAGCAGCACGGTGCTGATGCCCAACCCCCAGATCAGCCAGGGCAATCCGCCGATAGCGAATAGAACCACTCCCAGGACTACGCCACCCATATAATAGTGCCGATCGATCCAGAGCAATTCCGGGTAACGGGTCAGATCACGCACTTTGGAGTAATCGTGATTTTTGAAATCGGGATTATCATCAATAAAGAAAATCCACAATACGTGCGAGCGCCAGAAACCCATGCGCAACGGTGAATGCAGGTCTTTTTCAGTATCGGACCAGCGATGATGATGACGATGGTGGCTGGCCCACCAGATTGGCCCTTGCTGTAAAGCGGTGGCGCCCCAGAAAGCCATCAGAAACTGAACAATACGACTGTTTACGGTATAACCGCGATGACTGAAATAACGATGATAAAAGCCGGTGACCGCAAACATACGGGCGAAATACAGACCGAGCGCCAGTACCACCAATCCCCAGTGAAATTCTACGAATAGAGCCGCAATGGGTGTCAGATGAAACAGGAACCAGGGCAGATTTTCGATTTTAATGTTGCCGTGTTTTGTTTTTATCAACGGAAAGCTCCAGATTCGCTTTCCGAGGGACGGTTTTTCCATTGTTTGTTCCACAGGAATCCTCACATCTCCTGAATTTCTGTCTGAGAACATCGCCTGCGGGGTTTGTTGCAAAAAAATCTAAAAAAACGAAGAAATCTTATGGATGAACCCCTAATTCCAGCCCAGCCGTTGAATTCACAATTAAGAAAAATAATCAGGACGGTTTCCATTAATGTTACATAATAGGGGGATTATGTCGCATGCAATATCCGATCGGGTTGATTCGAAGCGCCGGCGCCCCTGCAGAGGATTTGTCCACTGGCTACGGACTGCTGCCGGGATGGCTGTGCGACTCATCTTCGGACTGCGTTTGGTCCCGCCGGCGCTGCTGGTACTCTGTTTTATAGCCTGTAAGACTGGCAAAGCACCGTTCAGCCAGAATAAAGCCGTCCGCATTGTCGGAGTGCCGACAGAAATCCATCACACGCATGGGGGGACGGCGGCCCTGTTGTCTCAAATACCCATTCAAATTGAAAATGATCGATCTACACCCGTGAAAGTACGCATAGCCACCCCACTGCGATTCTTAAGCGGACATTCATGCGATACGGACTCATTGATCCGGCACTCTGAATTACAATTGCGGGGGTTACAAATGGCGGATTCCGGTGAACTCAATTCGGAGGAGCAACTGATGATTCCGGCCCGGAGTGTCCGGATTGTGCATGTGTTCTTTAATGGGGTGACGGTGTACCAATCATTCTGTGACATATATGCGATTGAGGCCGACGTTCATTTCGACGACACAATCGTTACTACCCGTGCCCCGATTCATGTTATCCGGGAGGAACCCTGGAATCCCGTGGATTGATCCCCGGGCATTCATACTGAGCGTCCATACGAAGCATCCAAACAGAGCAGCCGACAATTCCACAATCGCAAATCGTTATGAAACAAAAACATGATTATGCTTGTCAGAATAGTAGAAATTCTACGAGCATAGGACAGCGCGCCAATCACATGCAAATCCATATCCACACCGAATCGACCGAACATGTATTGGTTTTGCAGATTACCGGCGAGGTGGATTTACACGGAACCGGCGCGCTGCGTAAAGAACTGGAAAGATGCATAGCCAATGAACACCTGTATGTCGTATTGAACCTCGCGGGAGTAAAATCCATCAGCTCCACCGGCATCGGCGCCATGATTGCTTTTGCCCAGGAATTGAAACACAAGTCGGGTGAATTGGTGCTTGCGGAACTATCCGATCAGACCCGCTACGTTCTAAAACTCACCCAACTGGAATCTTTTTTCAGTATATTTTTTTCCGATGACGATGCCATTGCCTATTTTGCGGACCGCAAAACCGACTGATGCGATCCGGCTACTAACCGACGCGGCTTTCAACGGAAGCGATTGACATTAAAGTTCGCTTTCGGCGATACTACTCAATACGTTTACGGCACGACAATGCGGGCATATTTAAACGATATATACAAATGGCTGACCGCGGAAAACGGCATGCCCGAAATGTATATGCAATTCATATACAGTGCCGGCGCCATTCTGTTTTTATTAATTATACGCTGGATCATTCTCCAGATTCTTTTTCGTCGGGTTACCGATACCCGTTTACGTTACAACTGGACGCGGTTCTCCGCTCACGGTGTGGCGATATTAAGCCTGATCGTCCTGGGGCAAATATGGATTGAACATTTCTCCACGTTAGTTACCTACCTGGGTCTGGTATCGGCGGGTGTGGCCATCGCACTGGGAGATCTGCTGAAAAACCTGGCCGGTTGGCTGTTCATTATATGGCGACGTCCGTTTACCCTGGGCGATCGCATTGAAATGGGCCAACACGCGGGTGATGTTATCGACATTCGCTTATTTCAGTTTACTATCCTGGAAGTAGGCAACTGGGTCAAAGCCGACCAGAGCACCGGCCGCATTATCCATATACCCAACGGAAAAATTTTTTCGGAACATCTATCCAACTATTTTCGCGGGTTCGCATTCATCTGGAGTGAATTACCGATTACAATCACTTTTGAAAGCAACTGGCGCAAGGCAAAATCGTTGTTACAAAAGGTGGTCGATGAAAACACGGAACATCTCACCGATGTGGCCCAGGAACGTATACGTGAGGCGTCCCAGCGATTCATGATCTATTATACCAAACTCACGCCCATTGTATATACCAGCGTGCTGGACAATGGGGTTTGTCTGACCCTGCGCTATCTGACCGAACCACGCCGACGCCGCCTGTCGGACGAAAAAATCTGGGAGGCGGTGCTTACGGTATTTGCCGCGGAAGATGACATTGATTTTGCCTACCCCACCACGCGCTTTTTTGACAATCGTAATGAAGGCAAAGCGGAAGCTTGAAATGAAGCCGATTCCCGGTATGGGTCCATAACCCGGTTGTATTTGTTGAATTCGGCTTGCTTTTTCCAGCTGAACCGGAATGCAAACAATGACACAGGAAATTTACCGACACATACGTCTAATGTAAGTATGGAAAAAGTGCGTTTGATTCGTGCTCTGGATAAAAATATCGATTCAGTATAGATGGATTTCATCCAGTATCACCGGCATTCAGGCAAATACGGACCACAGAGGAAACAATTATGAGCAGCATGCCCGTCGTATCCGATTTCATGGACCATAACTTTACCACTTTAACCGCCGATAGCTCCATTGCCACGGCCATAGACACATTGTTAAAACAGGGCATGACCGGGGCGGTTGTGGTCGATAGCAATCACCGGTTGGTCGGCATACTCAGCGAAAGAGAATGCCTGCAGAAAATCACGCAGGATGCGTACCATCGCACTCCTGAAGGCAGCGTGGCCGATTATATGCAGACTGCGCAGATTCAAACCATCGGACCCGACACGGATATCATCGAAGCCGCGCAGGTGTTCATTGCAAACACCTTCCGCCGATTGCCGGTAATCGACAACGGCAAAGTGGTCGGCCAGATCACCCGACGGGATATTTTACGGGGCATGCAGGAATTCTACGGTAAGAAAAACTGAGCGCCGCTCAACAATCGCGTGCAAAGCGCCGGACGATTTCAGGGAGACACCTCTACTACTTGAGCACATAGACTTCGACGTTCGGATGGGCGTTATGAATAACCGCTTCGGGTAGCAAGGCTCCAAAACGGATGATATTATTTTCATCAAGATACAGAGGGGCGCTGCTCCGCACAATCCCGTCGACGGCTATAACCACGGTTCCGGAACTCCGATTGGTTTCGCATTGAACCATGCCCTGCACAAGCACCGCCGCCCGAACATAAGCAGCCAATTGCCCCGGGTCCATCTGTCGTTCCAATCCGACACCGCAAGTAAAATCGATTTGATTCCGAATACCGGTCAGCGTGAGCCCAGACAGCTCGGCAAGCGGACCGACATCTGTCAACGCTGTCGCCCCATCCCCGAACAGGCGCACCTGCCTGGCCAACGCCGGTACGTCTTCCGACCAATAACGCTCAAACTGCTCGCGTTCAAAAACACGTACGGCCGGGAAGCTATCATTCAACAGAGAATCGCCGTCCAGGCTCCAGGGCACGGTAATTCCGATTGCGTCCGCGAGAGTGGGCACGATGTCCACCGTCTGTACCGGGCGCTCTTCAACCCGACCCGTCCTTTGATGGGGATACTTAATAAAGAGCGGCACATTGACAATTTCCTGGAAGCTCCGATCGGTGGGTGTGCGACGCGGCTCCCCGGCTCGAAAAGAAATACCATGGTCGGCGGTTATAATCAAAAGTGTTCTATCATATATGCCTGTTGTTCTTAATCGTTCCATTAAGTGTCCGAGCAGTTTGTCCGTATAGCGTAGTTGCATTAAATGTCGACGATAGGCCAGGTGAATGGGCGCTTCATTCTCATCCCAACGATCGCGGGTCGGTCGCCAACCCGGCAACGCGGGACTGTCGGTATAAACCTGACCCGAAGGTGTGAAGCGAAACGGTACATGCGGCATGAGATTATGCAGCACGTATAATTGACCATTGTCAGAGTTGATACTGCTTAAAAAAGACTCGAATTGGTAGATACGCCAATCGGGAGTTCGGGTCGTACCCGACATCAAATCGCCGCCGTACTTTAACATGAACGCTTCCATGGCGGTGTCGGTTTTTTGTATGCGCATATCGGAACGCACATACATGGCATGCAACTCGGCTTCCATCCAATGGAAACGCCGTTTTAATTCGGGCGGCGTGACGATGTTTAAATACACGATTAAAACATCCGCTAAAAGGTCGAGAACCGGCAATGCGCTCCGCTGTTGAGCGATAGTAGCACCGCAATATACCGGCGGACACAAGCGCGTTACAATTTCAAAACTATGGATTTTATACTCTCCGGCCAGCAACGTAAACAGGTTCTCCGGTAAGCGACTGAAATCCGCCAGATCGGCGCCTGTACCTTCCGGATACCGACCGGTTAAAATGGCCGGAACGGCGTGGTCGGTAAGCCGCGCTACGGTAGTAGTATCCCGGTACCAGGTGGCTCCCGATACCAATCGGGCAAAATTCGGATAGCGAATCGAATCGATTTCTCCTTCCGCATTCAGCAGTGAAAGCATTGGAAATTCATCGAAAATTACAAGAATCACCGGCGGGGCGTCTTTTCGGCTTGCGCTGATCGGGTCGGCCGTGGATTCCATAGAACGCGCCACGCTATACACGGGCGTATTGATTAAAAACAACAGGGGGAAAATTAAAATCGCCGGCGAGAGAATAGTAAAGAACGTGCGCAACCGCTGCCAGCGAACAACGGCATACGCCGTGCCACCGCCGATAACCAGAACAAGGAAAAATGCCAACCAGGCCGGCCAGCCCTCAATTCGATTAAAGACCGGAATAAAAATTATCGCAGCAAGAACAAAAACCATCACAGCGTAGGAAATCCGCCGAACTCGCTCTCCGGCCAGAATAGCAACACCGTGAATGAGCAGCAATGGCAGCGGCGCAAGTAAACTCAAAGTAAGTAACAACACCAGAATGTCCGCCGAATGCGAACGGCGCACCAGAAAAAAATCAGGATGCTTTCCGAGAACATCGTACAACGGCTGCGCCAGAGCGAATGCGCTCAGGGTCATAATATGTAACAACTCAATACCGTGCCGTTTCATTCGGATCGCCATCGTATTTTGATGATAATTCTGATGTGATTGATGCATTTAATTTTTATCACTCAAACCGATCCCCGTTAACGATGGCGATTCAATCATTCACGGTGACGAAGAAAATATGTCGCCGACCGTCTTTTAGTTCCAGACGATTCCGAATGGTAAAACGTTGCGTGAGCAAGGATTCAAAATTTTCCAGACTGTAATCGGAGTATTGGTCCGCCTTATTCCGGAGCAAGCTCCGCACCATCTCATCCGCGCGGGTTGGAAATTCAATAACCAACGCGCAACCGATTTCAGACAACCAGTCAAGAAACTCACCCAACGGAATGTTACCGGATATGACAATATGATGTACCAATGCCAGCGCCAGAACCATATCCGGCCGACCGCGCTCAAGCATAGTTTTGCGCTCTCGCAAATTCCATCCGAGGGCGGGTGAAGGGTCCGTCAAATTCACGGCCAGCGGGAGTATGTTGTCGGGACCGTTTGCGCACAGAGATTCAAACAGTCGTTCAATGACCAGATGATCCGCGTCACAGGCGACTACATACCCGGAATGTTTCGCGGCAATGCGTGCGAAATGACCCGCATTACAACCCAGATCCCATACCAGTTGCGGACGGATACTACGGACCGCATCCGACACAAACTGCTCTTTGCGCGCAACTTCCGCCTCCGGGTAGCTATGCTCCCGCGCGTAATCGGACCATGCGGAGCGCTTATCTTTCCACTTAAGTCGACTTACAATTTTTATCAACCGACGAACATTCGTACGAATTAAATCTACGTGGAAACCGGCATCACGTAATTGTTTACGTTGGTCGACACCTGTGCCGGCATATTGTCTGGAAATCAATGCGTGCATGAAGACATGCGAAAACACACCGGCACGGAAGTAATCACGCGTGGCGAGCATACGGTTCATAAACTCCGGTTCAATCCCGTCTACAAAAGCCCGCAACCATGGTTGTGAAGGCAACCCCCGATACGCTCGCAACATCAATGGATAAAGAAACATCCGACAAAACTGACGATACGCCACCCAGGGCTCACCCGGTCGCAGAACTTCAAAGGAAGGCACATCGATAAAGACGGATCGCACGCCGCTCCATTGTATGTTAAACGGAGTCGCGTCTTTGATAATCATTCCTTCATTTAATGCGTCCAGCATCAATTCCAGTTGTAACAGAGCCGCTTTGCGCAACATACCCGAGGACCATTCATACGGATAGGATACGAACGGAACGCGTTCATGCTCCAGCATTGCCGCCCAGCCCTCCGGCACGCTATCCGCGCTCAACTCCTCCGTGGGAATAATTTCAAAACGTTGGATGCGTTCGTGATAAAACCGGGTCTTCAAAAGCTGCTTCCAATTCAGGCAGGCCGAATCATTTAGCAACCGACGAACTCGATCATGTGAATACACAACGCGGCTGTTTCGATCTCGAAACGAGCCCGGTTCCGGATTGATCGCATCAGGATCGGGAGGACTCACCCTCACTACCATCTTTAGCATCTATTCTGTTATTCTTTGCACAGAAAAAAGCGGTGATTTTACGCCAGTATGACTTCAGTAACAACGCCAGGCCGGCCAGCCCACCCAGAAAAATCTGTAATAAAAAGCTGCCGGCCCCGGGGTCGAGATACGCGTGCAGGGGAGTTACGGTAATAATCACAAGCACCGACAATGCGCCTATCAAGCATCCGTTACTACTCATCTTTTTATACCGTTCCAATCGCGGGAACATACTATCATGAAGCGCATAGTTTTTATAGAACGGACGGTAACCGCCACTCAATCGTACTTAACCGAACAACCATAGGCCGAAGTACCGTTTACTTCCACCGGTTGCCCCTGCATGGCCAGGGTGAGAGCTTCGTCCACATAGTTACGTGCGCCGGCAATGTCGTCCGTGTCGGTAGTCGGTTTATCATCGATAGCGCCCTGATATATGATTACCCCTTCCGGATTGATTACAAACATATGCGGCGTAGCTTTCGCGCCATAATTGCGGCCCACTTCACCGGCCGGGTCCATCAAATAAGCCGAAGGGGCCGCGTCTTTAGATTGTATCAAATCGTTCACTTGCTCCGGAGTAAAGTTGCCCTGCTTTCCGGGCGCCGATGAATTTATGGACAACCAGGTAACACCGGCTTCGGTAAACTTGCGTTGCAATGCCTGCATGTTTCCGCTATCGTAATGTTTGCGTACGTAGGGACAATCATAGTTGACCCATTCCAGCACCACGAACTGACCGCGATAATCCGACAGGGAGATTTGATTGCCATTGGTATCCGGCAGAGTAAAAGCCGGAGCGGGCTGTCCGGGCATTTCATTGCTGCGCGCCTCCATTTCAGGATCGTGACAGGCACTCAAGA